>NZ_CP143546.1:3425000-3725000 GCF_046237645.1 Rossellomorea sedimentorum | reverse complement strand
CCTTCCTTACCATCAAGACTGTCATAGATGAAAATAATAGTAAGATTTCCGAAATCGTTGATTCTATGAAACGCATGGTGGAGCAAAAAGAGGTGCTGGTCTCAAATGCATCCCATATTACTTCTATCAGCCAAGAGACGGCTGCCGGAACAGAAGAGGTTTCTGCTTCTATAGAAGAAACAACGGCGTCTATGGAACAACTAAATAAGCTGGCTGAAGAGTTGGATTCCCATTCACGAGAAATGAGAAAAGAGCTGGAGAAGTTTATTATTGAATAAGAAGAAGGGCTGTTATCACAAAGGTGAAGCAGCCCTTTTTAAAGCGTGAAGAATTTCTGTAATCTTCTAGGTTTGTATTGACTACCCAGTGTTTGGTACAGGTTCCCTTAAAGAAGCAGAGAGTGAGTATTGAATAGCCGATATAATACATTTTCATATAATGTTTAACAGAATTTTTGGTTTAAGCAGGTTGTAAAGAGGGTATTAAATGGAACATAAATTAGTTGATACTTTAGTCCTAATACAAAGTACTTAAGCAACCGTTCAGGAGGAAACACAGTGGAAAAGGAGAATACATCTTTCATTAATGAATTATCTAAAGGAAAGCTGAGTCTGCGAATAAAGACGGTGGCTGCTGTCATCTTCAGTCTGCTTATCAGCTCGCCGATTTCAGCTTATATCAATACATATGTGGAGAAAGCTGTGGATGGCAGTTACGGTGTCTATATCAATACCGGAGTAACGTTGTTGGTGACCACCTTCATTATCAGTTTGTTTATGCATTTTATTGTGATCAGGCCATTGAAGGGCGTAATCCGAACAGTAAATCAAGTGAAGGAAGGCGATTTGACCGTGTCGGCCGCTTACCGGTCAAAAGATGAGATTGGTGAATTGGCGGAAGCGATTGATTCCATGACGGAGAATTTAAGTAATCTAATCAAAAAAACTAACGATACGGTTAGGCAGGTGGCTGCTTCTTCGGAGGAGCTGCAGGCCGGGGCTGGGCAAAACAATAAAGCGATTGAACAGATTTCTGTTGCTGTTTCCGAAGTTGTGGGAGGAGCGGATAATCAGGCGAATAGTGCCTATGAATTAACACAGTCTGCACAAGCTATTTCGGTGGATATGCAGGAATCTTCGGAATCCATGGCTAGCATGGCGAAATTAGCAGATTCGGCAAATAGGAAGGCAGACCGTGGAATTGTGCTGGTGACAGAAACGGTCAAGCAGATGAATCACGTCCAGGAGTCTGTGTCGGCCACCTCCAGGCTTATCAATGAACTTGGCAGCAAATCAGGGGATATTGGAAAAATTGTTGAAGTCATTACTCAACTTGCTGATCAAACCAATCTTTTGGCACTGAACGCGGCCATTGAAGCAGCGAGGGCTGGGGAACAAGGAAAAGGATTCGCCGTTGTGGCAGATGAGGTACGAAAACTGGCAGAACAATCAGGAAAAGCGGCAAGCGATATCCAAAAACTAATTGAAGAAATACAGAAAGAGACCAATAATGCGGTAAATTCTATGCAGGCTGGGGAAGCTGTAGTCGGTAAAGGTATTACTATGGTCAATGACACAGGAAATTCTTTTGAAGATATAGCAGCGGATATCCAGAACATCTCGAGGCAGTCACAAGAAGTCAATTCTATCATGCAAAGGGTGAATGAGAAATCGAAAGGCATGAACCTGAAGATTGAAAGCATCGCTGCCATCACTGAACAGACATCGGGAAGCACACAGCATGTGGCAGCCTCCATTGAAGCACAGAATGCAGCCATGGAAGAAATCGATCAACTGTCGCGAAGCTTGAACGGAATAGCACGTAATTTGAGTGAAGATCTTAAACAATTTCAATTAAGTTAACAAGGAAAAGAACCGGCTGATCCTCTAAGGAAAAGCCGGTTCTAGTGTTTTCTCCGCGCAAAATCAACAAATCGGAACTTATCCAGCCTATGCCGGGACTCTGTGTATTGAAAGAGAGTCGTGTCTTCCAGATGCACATAGTTTTTAACAACGACGACATGGTCAAAGCCGTCGAGATCAAGGTATGAACGGTCTTCTTCGGTGCATTCTTCCACCACGATCTCTTTTTTTGCATAAGAGATAGGAAGCTGAAGTTCATTTTCGAGGTATTCATAGATTGATTTCTCGCAAATTTCTTTTGTCAGGAGAGGAACATTCTTTTTCAAAAAGTAGTCTTTATCAAGGATGATGCGTTCTCCTTTGATGTTCCGGGCACGTACTACCTTCCACACTTCTTCCTCCTGTTCGCAGCCGAGTTGTTTGGCGAGCGTTTTATCAGGAGTGATGAGGCCGAAATCGTAGACGATCGTTTGCGATTCGCCCCCCAGGGAACCCTGTAGTTCCTTGAAACTGACCAGTCCGGAGATCGGAAAGCTTAATTTTGACATATCCAGGACCAGCGACCCTTTACCGCGTATCTTTTGGATGAACCCTCGTTGGGAGAGCAAGGTCAGGGCTTTGCGGATGGTTTCCCGGGAAGTTTCATAGAGTTCTGAAAGTTCATTTTCAGAAGGCAGCGTTTCGTTTGCTGGGAAGGTCCCATCCTGAATTTTATCTGCAAGTTCTTGGTATATCTGCATATATTTATTCTTTTTTGTCATAATATCACCATATTCATTCTACCATACTCAGGTATTTTCAATAAGAGCTTGAGAGTTTTGGGATTTTTCAGGTAAAATGGAGTTATCGCATATTTTAGAAAAGGGTGAAGGATTTGACTACACAGCTTTGGAAAAAAATCATGATAGGTCTTGGAGTTAGCAGCCTTTTGCTGGCAGGCTGTAACAATAATGAGCAGGGTGCTGAAAATACGGACAAGCCCGAAGAAACGCAGGAGGAAACAGCGGCGAATCCTCTTGAAGAACAAACGGCTCAAATTTTGAAGGATGCCGAGAATCTGGAAGAAGCGACAGATATTCCGGAAGAAGAAAAGCAGGCTATCCTCGATGCGTTTAATGAATATATCGAATCATTCAACGATGAAGATGTAGACAGATACTTAGCGACTCTTTCCGATACACCAGTCAACTTTACACTGGATGAGGAAGAAGCCGCTGTCAATAATATCTTCAGTAAGCTTGATGTAAAACGTGAAGCTTCAAATGTAAAAATTATCAACTACCAAGGGAAAAAAGCGGATGTATATGCTGACTTGGAAGTCTTAACGAAGGATCCTAACAGTGACCGTCAGGCAACTACAAGCGGGAAGCAGTTAACAATCTTCCAGAAGACGGATGAAGGCTGGAAAGTATCGATGATTAAAGTCATGCAAAATCCGGATAAACCAGAGTCTGATTCTGCATCTGAATAATTTGGAAAAAGTGCCAGTCTTGTGCTGGCACTTTTTTTAATATATAAATATGGTTTCAGTTAATAATAAGGTGATAAATGGAAGAGATGATGAAAAGGACTTTTAAGAAAACGAGCGTGTAGATTTACACTTTGGCTTTACTTTCAATAATGGCATCGCATTTCACAATCATAGTGGTTAGCTCTGTTAATAAATCAATATCATAAAATTCGGAGATAGAAAGCTTTTTTCCATCTTTTCCTCTAAAGATCCTAACCTTTGGACGTTGGGGGAATCTTTGATTATAACCGATAACAACCCCTTGCTGTCCTGTACTTAAAGTGACTGTTACACCAATGGGGAAAATGGCTACAGCCTCTTTAAATGCCTCAATCATATCGATATCGTATCTAATATAACAATAACCATACAGCACTTCCATTGCCTCATGAGGAAGCATTGCTTTTTCTCTAATCAATCTATCAAACTTTTCAGCAACGGCAATAATTCTTGCAAACTGGTGAATTTCATTCTTTTTCAACCCTCTTGGATACCCGCTTCCATCCACATTTTCATGATGCTGATAAGCACAATGAGCAACTAATAAATGTAGTTCAGACTCTTTCCTTAACATTTCAAACCCAATTTCAGTATGTAATCTCTTTTCCTTTTTTTCGTCATCAGTTAGGTCGGTTTTAGTCAAAAGTGATTGGGGTAATTGGAGCTTTCCTATGTCATGGAAGAGTGCCCCAAGCCCTAAAATATGTAAAGATTTTTCAGGTATGCCTAGGATTCTCCCGATTGATAAGGAATAAAGGCTTGTATTTAGTGAATGCTCGAACATGGAATCATTATTGATTTGTAAATGTGAAATTAAGTTTAAATGATTAGAAGAACTCTGAAGCTCACGGATAACATTAGAAAATGTATCTTTCAAAGATCTAAAGTTACTTAACCGATTTGTGATAGCTACTTTGTTTGTGGATTTATTTTTCATAGTTGAAAATACATTAGAAATGGTTGCAATAGTCTTGGTTCGCAGCTCGTATGGTATATCATCGTTCACATTAATGATGTCATCTGTCACTTCAGATTTAATGTAGATAAAAGAAATACGCTTTTTTATTCGCTTAATATGGGCTTCAGTTAAGGAGGTACCTACATTTAAAAGAAGCCGGGCATCTTCAGTATAAATTGGTTTTGCTAGGACCATTCCGGGTTCACAATTGTTAATCGAGACTAATCTCACCTAATCCCTCCTTTTGAACATAAAATTATTTTGTCTGTATAAGCCTATAATACTATGAAACTTAACCTGATTACAAAATATTCTAAAAATTAACCTGTAAAAGTATCAAAATATTAACTTTAATAAGGGAATATCGTAGATAGAAGAAATAGAGAGTCCCTGAAAATACATAGTGGAATAAAAATGTAGATATTAGGAGACGCTGGGTACCTATTTGGATTAAAAAGCAAGTCTGTTAGGTTTTGTGTAGATTCTCCTTCATTTAAAGCGGAAAATATTTTAACATTCTATAAATATAAAAAGGGAGCGGTCTTATATTATTTAGTGAAAATGGAAACGTCCATATTGGGCGTTTCCATTTTTCACTTTTAGAAACCACTATATTTTAAAAATTTACCCTGTATTGAGCTATGTACCTTAGTCTGTTAATTTTAATGGTTTTTTAAAATTCGATATTTTAGCCAATCCCTATCGAAACATTACATTCCTTATAAATGGTTTCGTTTTAAATTAATCCTCTTTATAATATGATGGTTGAGAGTAAAACATAAACTTACACCAAAGGAGATACATATGACTGAATTACTAATGGAAACCTGCCTTGACTATATCCTCATCAGCAGCTTTATTATTGTCTTAGGTTTATGGTTAGTGTTGGATACTTCAAGGGGTTCTTCCATCAATGATAAAAGAGACATATACAAATTGAATTTCAGATCCATTGGTTTCACCATTCTGATTTGGAGTATGAATATCGTGGCACTTATTGGCTATCAATGTCCTCATCCTGCCAAGTTTAATACTCTTTTACTCGCTATATCCTTTTTAATTTATATGGGTTTATCATTTCTTATATTTTATTTTCCGAAGAAAAATACCATTAAAGTAACCAGCTATTATACAAGTACTTTATTATTAACTGTAGTTTTTTTATCTGCTCAATTTATAAACGTTTTGGCTATGGATCTAGGGGAAAAGCATTTCGACTGGGGCGTGATTATTCTTGGAAGCGTGCTTACCTTCGTCGCTTTATATTTACTTCTATATTTCCTCTCTACTTTTACTGAAGAGAGCAGCCTCCCACGTATTCGTTTGGCTAAGAAGATAGGGAAGGTGGTAACAGTTGGCGGGTTATTAATTGGATCTCAATATTTGATATTGGGCGCTGTCACCCTTAATTCTCCTTCCTCAATCACTAGATATATGGAAGCGGGGCAGCAGTCTATAGCTCTCCTCGTAGGGGCGGCTAGTCTTTTTATCTTTATGAGTTTTTTAATTGTCTCTTATGTCGATAGAGAAAGAATTATGATTCAGAAGAAATTATTAGACGAGAAATGTAAGTCCCTCTTTGAGTATAGCCCTCTCTTGGTAATTGAAATAGATGACCAGGGAGTCATAAAGGATATGAATCAAACATTTTTAACAAGGTTTGATTGTGTGAAGGAGTCTCTATTATCAACGAATGTCTTTTCGCTATTCTCAAACCAGGAGCAAGGATTATTACAAGAAACCTTGGATAAAGCCCGTACCCAGCAAGGAGATTTTATTGACTTGCCAGTTACCATATCATCAGGTGAACTCATTGATTTAAGAATTACGTTTCTTCCGGTTAAACAGGACAATAAAACTATTGGATTTTACTTATTAGGTAGGGATATCACGGAATTGAATGACAAAATGGAAGAATTACAGCGTGCTGAACAGAATTTAAGAGATATATTAATAAATCAAGATAGCATTATTAGTAAGTTTAAAAAAATTGATAATGATTTTGTTTTTACTCTAGTAGGTGGTCAATTGCTAAATAAATTTGGCTATCATCGTAATGACTTTTTAGGTAAAACGTTAAGGAATATATCATTAGAACCTGAACTTTATAACTTATATTTAGGGTATTATGAAAGGGCATGGAATGGTGAAGAGGTTACTTTTGAACTGTTGACTTCTAGTGAAATAACCCTATTAACCTCATTAATGCCTGTCAGAAAAAATGGAGAAATTGTTGAAGTGATCAGCACCGTGGTGGATATTACCGAACAAAAGAAGGCCGAACAAAAAATGCAACATGCTAAAGAACAGGCCGATAAGGCGAATAAAACCAAGTCCGAGTTTCTTTCGAAGATGAGTCATGAGTTAAGGACTCCTTTAAATGGCGTGTTAGGTTTCACTCAAATTCTAGATTTAGATCCGGATTTAACGCCGCAACAGCGTAGTCATGTCCAAGAAATTTTTATGGCTGGAAAGCATCTTTTACAGTTAATTGACTCTGTTTTGGATTTAGCCCGCATAGAATCGGGAAGATTAATGCTAAACATGGGTAAAGTGGATATTGCTGCAGTCCTACAGGAAAGTGTACAAATGGTGTCCCATAGTGCTTCTCAACATAATATACAGATTAATACCCATGTACCACTTGGCGGGGCCTTTGTTTGGGCGGACAATACAAAATTGAGACAAGTATTCATTAATTTATTGGACAATGCTATAAAATATAACCAATTCAATGGGCAAATTCATGTGGAAGCTTATCAGAAGGTTGGACTGGCTGTCATCAAGATAAGAGATACCGGGGTAGGCATTCCTAAAGAAGAGTTGCAGAAGATATTCACCCCCTTCTATCGAAGCAACTCCCTGAACGGTTCAGTCGAGGGAGCCGGCATTGGACTTTCGTTGGTAGAACAATTCGTGAAGTCATTTAAGGGAGACATACAACTGGAGAGTGAAATGGGGAAAGGGACAGTAGTTTGTTTGGAATTCCCTCTTTACAAGGCAGGGGATTTGGTAAACACTCCTTCTCAACTTGTCGGGCCACCTCCAGAGCTGGATATCCCTGATTCGACCGTATTGTATATTGAAGATAACAAGATGAATCATTCCTTTCTTCAACATTTCTTTAAAAACTACAAAACCATCAATTTCCTTAGTGCGATGACAGGGATTGAAGGATTAATGATCTTAAAAGAAGAACCTGTTGACCTTATCCTTCTGGACATGAACCTTCCGGATATCCATGGTATGGATATTATTGACCTGGTTCGCCTCAATGAGAAACTAGATGTACCGATCATAACGGTCAGTGCCAACGCCTTAAAAGAAGATATCGAAAAGGCAAAGCGAGCTGGTGCCAATGAATATTTAACCAAACCAATCGACCTTTCTATACTAGTCAAAACGCTAAATCACTATCTTGGGAGGGATCGTTTCTAAAATGAACATTGTAATTGCTGATGATGACTACGCAGGAAGGAAAATATTACATCACTTCCTATCTGCCCTTAAGGAATATACCATCATTGGAGAAGCTGAAAATGGGGAAGAGCTCATCCGCCATCTTATTATGGAAAAGCCGGATATTGCGATTGTCGATATAAACATGCCTTTTGTAAGTGGAATGGATGCCATAAAATCCTGTAAAGAATCTTTGCCTGACCTTCAGGTGATATTTATAACGGGGTATAGGGAGTATGCTGCAGAGGCCTTTGATTGGGACGCGGCAGATTATATAGTGAAACCACTCATGCTTCCACGCTTGAAACAAGCATTGGAGCGAGCAAAACGATTACGTAAGGATAATCTCGCTGCCAAAGAAGATACAGGAATAACTATGAATGCTAATAAAAAATTGATTATAAAAAATTATAACAATTTTCTTCTCATTCCGTACGAAGACATCATCTATATAGAAAAAATGGAAAGAAAAACGATTATTCATACAAGAAGCCAAACGCATGAGACTTCTGAAACACTCGCCGAACTAATGGATCGACTTACCAGTAACTTTATACATTCTCATCGTTCCTACATTATTAATATAAATCATATAGAAGCTATTCGGACGAGTAATCAAACCTATTATGCCATTTTTAAGGAATATAAGGGTAGGGCTAAAATTTCCAAAAACCATATTAGTGGCATCCAGAAAGCATTATTAAATCAAAGATAGTTTTTTAATCAGCTCCAAACGGGGTTGATTTTTTTGTATATAAAGAAATGCTGATAAATGTAGAAATTTGTAGAAATTTGTTGTAATTTATGAAAATTTGGCTGAAACAACCGATTTTTTGTCTGAATAAACGATAAAACGATCTCTTTAACCTGAATTTACGTTTTAAGAGAAGTGGACATATGAAGGATTATCCTCTATTCTTTATAGGTCTTAAGTCATAATTTAGGAACTTAATGAACAAAAATTAAAAGGTTGGTATGCGAAAGTGACTACAAAGTGTAAAACAGAAGCACCCCTTGGTTATAAATTTCATCATGAGTTTCAACCCCTATGGGACTTGCAGAATTGGAAGATTTACGGTTATGAAGGATTTTTCAGAAGTGAGGGAAGGAATCCAGAAGAGATATTTTCTCAAGCAAGAAAACTGAACTATTTGTTTGAATTAGATACTTCTTCCATTCAAAAAGCGATTATTAACTTTCCATTTTGGGAATCACACCATCTATTTTTGAATATTTATCCTTCGACGTTGCTACATAAGGATTGGAGAGGTTTCTTTAAGGGATTGATAAGTAAGAATCCCAGAATTATAGGTCAACTTATTCTAGAGTTAAACGAAACACAAGAAGAGGAACGAACTTGGGATATCCCTGAGTTGCAAAAAGAAATTATTTGGTTAACTCAGCTCGGGTTTTCTATTGCCTTAGATGATGTAGGCAAAGGAGCTGCCTCTTTACAAAAGATAGTTGAATTTCAACCGAGTGTAGTGAAGTTAGATCGCTATTTTTCCCGTGAGCTTAGTGAATCGGTTCAAAAGCAAAAACTGGTATCGTTATTATCTGAATACTGCTTAGAAGAAGGAATTCTTCTTGTAATGGAAGGTATTGAAACAGAGATTGATTTAGCTTTGTCTAAAAAGCTAAAGGTTTCTGTGGGACAGGGTTATCTATTAGGAAGACCTGGTCCCTTGTAAGAAGCCGGTATTAATTTTTAATAATATAAATTCTGAAGGAGAATGAACATGCTAGCAAAATTTTTACAAAACATGAAAATTGGCCGCAAATATGGGTTAGCACTCAGTATAGCATTGGTGCTGTTTGGTATTTCCGCATTCTTTATCTATACCCAAGTCCAAGATGTAAAGGATGATATCAAAGCCATTGAGCGAAGAGGGGATAGAGCCATCAAGGTAACGGAAATGGCATCCATTTTCAGAACGAAGGATATTCGGATCGCTGATTATATTAACACTGGAGAAAACACCTATATTGAAGAGTTCGAGGCGAAAAGAGAAGCATATAACCAATTAGAACAAGAGCTTAAAGCACGTATGGATTCACCAGAAGAAAAGAAATATTTTGAGCAGATTGTCTCTAATGACAAAATGGTAAATGACCTCTTTATCAATGAAATAATACCAGCTGTTAAAAACAATAATGAAGCTGCGATTTCAATAGGAAGGCAAAAAGCACGGTCATTACGTTCTGAAACCGTTGATGTTTTTGAGGAACTTCGCACATTAATCAATAAAGAAAGAGATAAAGCCATCCAAGAGGCTCAGGATAGTCTGAATCAAAGTATTTTAACTTTAGGCGGTTCCATCCTCTTATCCGTCTTAATAAGTGTTGTCATCATAACAACCGTCAACCGTATGATTCAAACCAACCTTAATAAAGTCATTGATATGGCAACGGAAATTGCTCAAGGAAATCTTTCTGTAGAGCAAAGCACATATAAAGGTAAAGACGAAATCGGACAGTTGAGTAAAGCGATGAATACGATGTTAGTCAGTTTGCAAGAGATGATTAGAGAAATCAATACGACATCTAATTCTGTCACAACCCAAAGCGAAGAAATGGCCCAGGCGTCAGCAGAAGTAAAAGAAGCCAGTGAACAGGTCGCTTCCACTATGCAAGAACTCGCTTCCGGGGCAGAGGAGCAAGCTTCTACTTCGCACCAGATTGCGGATACGATGGCAAGCTTTATCACACGTTTGAATAATGCGAACGAACAAGGAAGAACAATCAGCAATACAGCCCAGGACGTCTTATCCATGACGAATCAAGGAAACGAATTAATGCTTAAATCGGTAGAACAAATGAACTCGATTGATGAAATTGTAAAGCAATCCGTCTTAAAGGTAAAAGGGCTTGATGAGCAGTCTAAGGAGATTTCAAAGCTAGTCATGGTCATTCAGGACATTGCCGATCAAACCAACTTGTTGGCTCTAAATGCGGCCATTGAAGCTGCACGTGCGGGAGAACAAGGAAAGGGGTTTGCCGTTGTCGCGGACGAGGTACGAAAGCTAGCTGAGCAAGTCTCGTCCTCCATTTTAGATATTACTGGCATTGTCAATAAGGTCCAACAGGAGTCGAACACAGTCGTCCACTCATTGGAAACGGGATATGAGCAGGTGGAAACGGGAACAAAACAAATCGAAAGGACCGGAAGTACCTTTAAAGAGATGAACACTCTTATAAATCAAGTAGTAAAGGAAATTAACCTTATCACCCACGATCTTCAGACAGTCGCCAAAGATGGGGAAGAGATGAACTTCTCCATAGCCAATATTGCATCTGTTTCAGAGGAAGCGTCTGCCGGCATTGAAGAAACATCAGCATCTGCTCAGCAGACTTCCGCTTCCATGGAAGAAATCGCTCAGAATGTTAATGAACTTTCTAGTTTATCTGAAAATCTCAATACCTTGATTAGTAAGTTTAAGTTGTAAAAGGTAAGGTGTAGAAAGAGTGAGTCAAGAAGAATATAGTTTGTATACTCTGTGTGAAGAATTTTATGAAGAAATAAAGAGCCGGTTTGGACTAAAAGAAACCACTATTCAGTTAGCGAGAAGGATTACCCAAAAGCTGAACCATTACCAGATAAAAAGAATCGTGGATGATATCCAAATAATTAAAAATAGGGGAACTGATGCAGCTTCATACTTTTGCACACTTTTGATGCCATTAGTGTAAGACTTAGTAGTGATATAAATTGTATTATATTTGGTCTGTACTATTATTTTAGTACAGACCTTTTTTCTCGTTTTGATAAGTCTTTCATCTCAACTCTGCCTCCATAGAACAAGGAGGAGGTAATCGTATGTCTTCATATCTCCTAGTATCAAATGATTTTTTATCCTGACCATCCCTTTACCTTAGATGATCTTAGAGACTATTTATATTGATCTTAAAGATGTAAAACAGGATGGAAGCCATAAGTGTGGTAGCTTCAGGTGAATTGAGAAATCACAGAGTGCAAACTGTGACATCTTTGAAGGCTGCTTTGGATGATGTTTCCTAAGTAGCTTTTTGGTTTGTACCTAAAAATAGGAGAATTTATCATCCCAATTTAATTTAACTAGAAATAGGTAAATGATTTAACCAAACTCCCCACAAAAAAATACCCGCCTGCACAGCGGGTATAAAGAAAATTATTTTGTTAATCGGTATACGACAGACTCATAAGGACGAAGCTTGATCAATTCCAAGTCCGTTTGGCTGTCGTCGTAGTTGGAAAGCAGGATTTCGCTGTTCCAGCCATCGATGTTCAGTTCATCGTTTGGCAGATCAAAGACCGTTTTGTTACCGTAGAAGTTGTTCACGACGAGCAGCTTTTCGTTTTCGCCGTTGCGTGCATAAGCAAAAACGTCTGCATGTTCAGGTGTCAGCAGCTGATAATCGCCGTCCGTAATGATGTCATACTCTTTTCGCAGTGAGATCAGCTTTTGATAATGATAGAAGACCGATTCCTTATCCTGCAACGCTTTCTCTGCGTTGATTTCCGTGTAGTTTTTGGCCACCGGAATCCAAGGAGTACCGTTGGTGAAGCCTGCGTTCTCGCTGCTATCCCATTGAACCGGTGTACGGGAATTGTCACGGGACTTATGGCGAAGGATCTCCAGGATTTCTTCTTCTGATTTTCCTTCTTCTTTTAAGATATTGAAGATGTTGATGGATTCAACATCGCGATACTCCTCGATACTCGTGAATTTTGGATTAGTCATTCCGAATTCTTCCCCTTGATAGATATAAGGAGTTCCTTGCATCATATGGATGGTCGTTGCGAGCATCTTGGCCGACAGGTTGCGGTATTCTCCATCATTTCCGTAACGTGACACGATACGCGGCTGGTCATGGTTGCACCAGAACAGGGCATTCCAGCCGCCGCCTTTGTGCATTTCGCGCTGCCAGGTGGACAGGATATCTTTTAACTGCAAGAAGTCAAAGTCTGCAACTGTCCATTTCTCGCCGTTAGGATAATCGACTTTCAAATGATGGAAGTTAAACGTCATGCTCAATTCGTTTCTTTCAGGATTTGAGTACTTGATACAGTGATCAATGGTTGTTGAACTCATTTCACCGACGGTCATAATGTCGTATTGTGAGAACACTTCTTTGTTCATTTCGTTCATGAATTCATGGACGCGCGGTCCGTCTGTGTAAAATTTACGTCCGTCTCCTGGTGCTGTTGAACCGTCATCGTCAGGGAAGTCTTGATTCTTGGAAATCAGGTTGATGACATCCAGGCGGAAGCCGTCGACCCCTTTATCGAGCCAGAATTTCATCATGTCGTACACTTTTGTACGAAGCTCTTCGTTTTCCCAGTTAAGGTCAGCCTGTGTAACATCGAACAGGTGGAGGTAGTACTGGCCGGTCTCTTCGTCATACTGCCAGGCGTTTCCGCCGAATTTAGACTGCCAGTTAGTCGGTTCAGAACCGTCTTCCTTGCCGTCGCGCCAAATGTAGTAGTCGCGGTAAGGGTTGTCTTTGGATTTGCGTGATTCGATGAACCACTCATGCTCTGTAGACGTGTGGTTCACGACAATGTCCATAATGATCTTGATTCCTCTGTCATGTGCTTGAGATAACAGTTCGTCGAAGTCTTCCATGGTCCCGTACTCTTCATGGATATTGAAGTAGTCGGCGATGTCATAGCCATTGTCACGCTGTGGTGATTTGTAGATCGGCGTCAGCCAGACCACATCGATGCCAAGCTCCTTCAAGTAGTCCAGTTTCTCGGTAATTCCTTTGATATCCCCGACACCATTGCCTGACGTATCATTGAAACTCTTCGGATAAATTTGGTAAACAACCGATTTCTTCCACCAAGGTTGCTGCTTCTTCATTTATAGAACACCTGCCTGCTAAGTATTTTTGATCGTGTACTTTACCGCTTCACCGCACGATAGGGGACAGTCCCCCTTAGTGCTTTAACGCATCAGCGCGCGAAGAGGGACAGTCCCTCTTAGTGCTTTAGTGTGTGAAAGTGTATAAGTAGTTTCCCTCATAGTATGAGTTGTTTTGCGTCTTTTATATATGTCTTTAAATACAAAAGAGAAGAGCCGGCGCCCACTGAGAGATCAGCGCCGGTTCTTCCTTCATGAAAATGTCTTACTTCTTTTTGTTGAATTTGGATAGTACCAGTGTTAAGACGAACGGTACTACGATTGCTACAAGCATACCGATGGCGAAGATTCCCCATTGTTGAGACGGGATGGAGAAGAACGCTGGGATACCGCCGACACCGATTGATGGAGCAAGTACTGATCCGACTGTGACAATTAGACCGGCAATTGCTGAACCTGTGATAGCTGCGATGAATGGGTATTTGTAACGAAGGTTAACCCCGAACATCGCCGGCTCTGTAATTCCAAGCCATGCAGATACACCAGATGATACTGCAAGACCTTTCACTTTTTCATTATGTTTTTCAACAACAAGCATTGCGAATGCTGCCGCACCCTGTGCTACGTTGGAAAGGGCAAGCATTGGCCATAGGAATGTTCCGCCGATCGTTCCAATCAGCTGAAGGTCAACCGCTAGGAATGTATGGTGCATTCCAGTGATAACAAGCGGTGCATAAAGAGCACCATATACAAGGCCGCCAATCGCCGGAGCTGCATCAAAGATAGCTGTAACCCCGTCCACTAACCATCCACCTAGTGTGAAAGTGATAGGACCAATAATAGTGAAAGCCAAGAAACCTGTAACTAACAATGAAATCGGAGCAACCGTAAGCAATTGGAATGCATCTGCAATACGTTTACGAAGCCACACTTCAATTTTAGCGAGTACCCATGAAGCAACAAGGATAGGGAGAACTTGTCCCTGATATCCTACTTTTTCAACGGTCAATCCAAACAGATTCCATGTTGGAATTCCACCTTCCTGCTGGGCCGCACCGTAACCCCATGCGTTCAACAAGTCAGGGTGTACAAGCATTAAACCAAGGACCATACCGAACAGCGGGCTTCCGCCGAAACGATTCACTGCACTCCAACCGATCAAACCAGGAAGGAATACGAACGCCGTATTGGCAATCAGGTTGATGATGGAAGCAATATCAGCCCATTGCGGGAATGCTTCGACGACACTTGCATCCATAAAGATTCCCGGTTGTGTCAGGATATTGTTGATACCCATTAATAAACCGGCTGTAACGATTGCAGGCAGGATCGGGATGAAGATATCTGCCAATGTTTTAACGGCGCGTTGCAGCGGATTCATTTTTTGAGCAGCTGCATTCTTTACATCCTCTTTGGAAGCCGTTTCGACTCCTGTTTCTTCAGCCAGGATTTTATAAGCTTTATCGACAAGCCCCTGACCAATTACGATTTGGAACTGTCCGTTTGTGGAGAAGGAACCTTTCACAAGGTCGATATCCTCCAGGCGTTCTTTGTCTACAAGCCCTTCATCGTTCAATACAAGACGAAGACGGGTCACACAGTGCGTCGCAGTATTGATGTTCTCTTTACCGCCGATCGCTTCAATAATTTCGCGTACAGATTCTCTATTTACGCTCATGGTTTTTCCCTCCTGTGCGGGGTGTTGTTTCCCCTTTTTTATGTGCTATTTTCAAAACGTTCTATAGAATAAAGGCTGCTTGGAATAAGGCTGCCCATGTAAAAGAGTGTTGAGAAAATAGAAGCCGCCATCTGCTGTCGGGTAAAAATAATAATTTCTAGTACTAGTGTGTGAAAAATGAACCAATCTATCCATTCTTCCAATTTCCCCAGTGACGGCAGATTAAACAAGCTATCAAAAATAACGCTTTCAAATAACGCTTACAAAAACCGCTTACATTTCATAGCGGATGTTGTATATACAAGTTATGAGATTATTGTAATCCTGTATATACAAGTTGTCAACACTTTCATGTTGGTATTTCTCGAATTTTGTCGAATGAAATTCCTTTCTCAAACAAAAAACCAATGAAACCCTTACATTTCTGGGCTGTCATTGGTTTATTTTTATAAATAATTACCATTTTTAATCAACAAATTTTTCGTCATTCCTGTCACACTTAAAGCCTTTTTACCGAAATTGCATTACGCATTCTTTTCAACGCATCTTGTCCGTTTTTATCACGTTTTAGCATGATGCTGACATAAAGGGCATCAAAGATAGAGAGCTGCGCAATTCTTGAAGAAAGGGCTTCGGAGCGGTAGTCCGTTTCTTCTGAGACCGTATATAAGGAAATATCGGCTTTTTCACTAAGCGGCGATTTGGCAAAGTTGGTGATGGCTATGGTCTTTGCGCCGGATTCTTTCAATACCTTCATGACTTGAAGGATATCTTTTGTCGAACCTGAGTGAGAGATGAGGACGGCACAGTCTTTCTCGGTCATCTGCGAAGCCGTCATCAACTGAATGTGGCTGTCAGTGGAAGCGTGCACCCGTAGTCCGGTACGAATGAATTTATGGTAAGCATCCATGGCAACGATCCCGGAGCCGCCGCTTCCGAAAAATTCTATGTTATCAGCAGCGAGCAGGGCATCAGCTGCTTCCTGAAATAGCTCTTCTTTTAACACCATCAACGTATCTTCAATGGTTTTCATATTGGAACGGAATACTTTTGAAGCAATGGTCTGCGGAGTATCATTCTCGTCAACATTTTCATGGATATCTCTCATAGGGGTGACGATTTCGGCCGCAAGCGCAATCTTCATGGATTGGTAGCCCTTAAAGCCGATCCTTTTACAAAAACGGAACACCGTTGAATCGGCGACTCCCAGTTCATCAGCAAGTCCATTTATCGTAGAATGAATAATATCTGTCGGATTGTTTAAGATATAATTGGCAATTTTTTTCTCTGTATCACTGAATTGGGAGTAATGGGATCGGATGCTCGCCAAGCAGTGCTGGTGATTTTTCTCCATAGATTCACTCTCCTGAAAGGGTTTCGTCTTTATATTATACTCGAATACAAAGGGAGAAAAAATATTTCCTGAAAACAATTGCAAACAGGAAAATATTTTCTATAATAAAGGTAACAAGGAAAAAATTTCGAGATTGAGGTGTTCCAAATGCAAATCGGTATGATTGGGTTAGGAAAGATGGGGTATCAGCTATCGTTGAACCTTACAGATCATAAACATGAAGTCGTTGCTTTTGACTTGAATGAGGAAGTAATGAAAGAAATTTCCGGAGAAGGAGTACAGACAGCTGCTTCAATAGAAGAATTGGTTTCTAAGTTAGCAAAACCAAGAACCGTTTGGATGATGGTTCCAGCGGGAGATGCAACAGAGTCTGTGTTTCAACAAGTGCTTCCTCACCTGGAAGAAGGCGACCGTATCATCGACGGCGGAAATGCTCACTATAAGGATTCCTTAAGAAGAGATGAGCAGGCTGCTGAAAAAGGTGTATACCTCTTTGACTGCGGAACGAGCGGCGGAGTAGATGGCGCCCGTAATGGTGCCTGTACGATGATTGGCGGAAATGCAGAAGTATTCAAAGAAATCGAGCAGATCTTCTCTGACATCTCTGTGGAAAACGGGTACCTATACACAGGCAAAGCCGGCAGCGGCCACTTCCTGAAGATGGTACATAACGGCGTTGAATACGGAATGATGCAGGCGATTGCTGAGGGCTTCGATATTTTGGAAAAAAGTCCATTCGATTACGAGTACGAAAAGGTGGCGCGCGTTTGGAATAACGGTTCTGTCATCCGCTCTTGGTTAATGGAACTGACGGAAAACGCGTTCTCCAAAGATGAAAAGCTTGAAGGCATCAAAGGAGTCATGCACTCTTCCGGTGAAGGGAAATGGACGGTGGAAACGGCTCTTGATCTGCAAACAGCTGCACCGGTTATCGCGCTGTCGCTGATGATGCGCTACCGCTCTTTGGAAGACGATACGTTCACAGGAAAAGTTGTGGCGGCATTGAGAAATGAATTCGGCGGCCATGCTGTTGAGAAGAGCGAAAAATAAAAATGATTAGGCCGGGGTTCCGATAAGCGGGGGCTCCGAAACCGTAGATGAATACCGATAAAGTAAGGCTGGCATAGAGATGTCAGCCTTAAGTCGTTTTCTTGATACTATAGAATTTGATCTTCTGCTATTCTTAATAGTAAGGAATGGCGTTCAACCGCCTCTATGGGAGGATTACCTGGATGGCAAATTATTATATTGGAGTCGATATTGGAACAACAAGTACCAAAGCAGTCGTGTTTGATGGAAAAGGAAAGGCGATAAGCCGCTTCGGAGTCGAATATCCGCTGTATACCCCGGTGCCCGGTACGGCTGAACAGAATCCTGAAGAAATTTTTCAAGCTGTACTGACGGTGATAAAAGAAAGCATGAGTACCGGCGGTGTCAGCGGAGAGGATATCCGCTTCGTTTCCTTCAGTTCGGCGATGCACAGCCTGATTGTCGTGGACGGAGAGGGCCAGCCTCTGACGAATTCAATTACTTGGGCAGACAACCGCAGTGCTGCCTGGGCGGAAAAAATCAAGAATGAACATAATGGACATGAGATTTACTCTCGTACAGGTACGCCGATTCATCCAATGTCTCCGCTGGCAAAGCTCTCTTGGTTAAATGAAGAGAAGCCTGAGTTATTGGCTTCCGGAAACAAAATGATCGGAATTAAAGAGTTTGTTTTTCAACGATTGTTCGGCGAATACGTCGTCGATTACTCCATTGCTTCTGCGATGGGATTGTTCAATCTTGAAAATCTGGACTGGGATCCAGAAGCGCTTGAGGTTGCAGGTATTAAGGTGGAGCAGCTTTCCCGTCCGGTTCCTACCACTGAATCATTGACGGGCTTGAAGCCTGATTATGCGAAGATGATGGGGCTTCCGCCAGAAGTGCCGTTCATTGTCGGCGCCAGTGACGGTGTATTATCCAATTTAGGTGTGCATGCGATAGAGCCAGGAGTCGTTGCCGTGACAATCGGGACAAGCGGAGCGATTCGTGCCGTTACTGACCGACCGGTTACAGATCCGAAAGGCAGGATTTTCTGCTATGCCCTGACGGAAAAGCATTGGGTGATCGGCGGACCGGTCAATAACGGGGGAATGATCTTCCGCTGGGTACGCGACGAACTGGCCTGGGCAGAGGTCGAAGTGGCGAAACGCCTTGGAAAAGATTCGTATGAGGTACTGACAGAGATTGCTGCAAAAATCCCTGCCGGCTCCAATGGTTTGCTGTTCCACCCATATTTGGCGGGGGAAAGAGCTCCTCTATGGAATGCGAATGCCCGCGGCTCGTTCTTTGGTCTGGGCATGCACCATAAGAAGGAGCATATGGTCAGGGCGGTCCTTGAGGGGATTGTGATGAACCTTTACAGCGTTCTCCTTGCGCTTGAAGAATTGATTGGAAAACCTAAGAGAATCCAGGCTACAGGAGGATTTGCCCGTTCAGAGCTTTGGAGGCAGATGCTCGCTGATATCTTCGACGGAGAAGTGAGTGTGCCGGAAAGCTTTGAAAGCTCTTGCCTGGGTGCCGTTGTGCTGGGAATGTACGGACAAGGCGAAGTCTTCTCCTTGGATGTCGTAGGAGACATGGTCGGATCTGTACACTCTCACCAGCCGAACCGGAAAAATTCAGAAGTATACCGCGAACTGATGTCGATTTTTATCAGAATCCCGCGCCTGCTTCAAAGCGAGTATGAAGCAATCAGTGAATTTCAGCGTAAACATTCATGAGGGACAGACCTTTTAGTGCTTTAAAGTGCGAAGAGGGACTGTCCCTCTTCGCACTTTAAAGCGGTAAAGGAGAAAATGTTTGTGGAATTTAGAAAGGGTTATACAAATTTTTAGTAATCTGTCGAAATAAATAGTAAGGCAATTTTGTAAACTTTACTCTATTTTTATATAGAGGTCTAATTTATAATTGAAATAGTACTATTATCACGGTCTTAATTACATAAGTGAGGGGTCGGAAAATGAAGAAACTGGGGAGTAAGTTCAACCGGAAGCCTAAACGGCCGGTTGAGAAAGTCAAAAAAACTAAAAAAGCTTCAAAGTTTAATCTCAGCATTTGGAATAACATGAAGATGGGTCATAAATATATTACAGCTTTGGGTGTGACCATTGTGTTGTTTCTTATTTCAGCTGTCCTTATATTTATGCAATATAACACGATTCACATGCATATTATGCATGTCGATGCCAGCAACGACCGTGCTGTGAAATTGACGGAAATGGGCAGTGTTTTCAGAGACAAAGCTTTGCTTCTTCAGCGTTATGCAAACGAGAAAAATCCGCAAATAGTAGAAGATTATAACACGCAGCAGGATAAGTTCATTAATTTCACCCACGAATTGACCTCCCAAATAAAAACAAAGGAAGAAAAAGAATTATTCAGTTTTATCATTGAGAATGATAAAGAATTAAATAGTCTTTTCCATGAGGAAGTGGTGCCGAGCGTTGATAAGAACTCAACGGTGCTTCTAGATACGACATTGAAAAAAGCGGGTATTATTGCGCCTAACACAGTGGAGAAGCTCTATGAGCTCCGCACCATTGTCATGGCTGATAAGGATCTGGGGTTGGAAGAAGCATATGGTAGTATCAGCCAGAGCAAGATCATCATGATTGCGGCCATCGTTGTATCGGCTGTTTTAGGGATCGCCATTCTCCTGATCATTAACCGCATGATTTCAGGCAGCCTGAACAGGGTAGTCAAAACCGCCAATGCGATTTCGGAAGGAAAGCTGAATGCGGAAGAGTTGACGTACCTTGGGAAAGATGAAGTCGGCCAGCTGAGCTTGGCGATAAATAATATGAAAAACAACCTGGCTTCCATGGTAGGGGATATTCGCAAAGTATCGGAAACCGTTACAGAGCAAAGCGCCACTCTATCTCAATCATCCCTGGAAGTGAGAGAAGGAAGTTCCCAAGTCGCTGTCACCATGCAGGACCTTTCTGCAGGTGCGGATCAACAGGCAAATTCAGCTTCTGAACTGAATGAAATGATGGCAAGCTTTACGCAAGCCATTCAAGAATCAAACCGATTTGGACAGGAAGTCAGCGAATCTTCCAAAATCGTTCTTACGAAAGCGGAAGAAGGTTCTGCCTTGATGTCAGAGTCTGTTCAGCAGATGAAAAAAATCTACACAGTGGTCGAAACATCCGTGGAAAAAGTAGAAACACTAAAAACCCGTTCTAACGAGATTTCAAGTTTGGTCAATGTCATACAGGGCATTGCCGATCAAACGAACCTTCTTGCCCTTAACGCGGCAATCGAAGCAGCCCGCGCCGGCGAGAGCGGAAAAGGCTTTGCCGTGGTAGCCGAGGAAGTCAGAAAGCTTGCCGTACAAGTATCGCAGTCGCTTGAAGGTATCTCCAAAGTGGTTCACGGCATCCAAACTGAATCCAATACAATCGCATCCGCTTTAAATGAAGGATACACAGAAGTCCGCAGTGGTACCGAGAGCATTGAAAAAACAAAGGACAGCCTGACTGCCCTTGGCGATCAGATTTCGTCAATGGTTCACAACATCGACAGAATTTCGACTAACTTAGTAGAAATCAACAGCAAAGGCTCTGAAATGAATCAATCCATTGAAAACATTGCATCCATTTCTGAAGAGTCCGCTGCAGGCGTTGAACAAACATCCGCAACCATTCAGCAGTCCTCAAGTGTCATGGAGGAAGTGGCCCGTAATGCAGAAAGCCTCAATGACCTCGCTGATAAACTTGACGTATTGATTCGCAAGTTCGAAGTTTAATACTTAATTGAAAATCCGGAGGGGAGAGTCCCTCTGGATTTTTTTCTGTCTTGGTGTCTAAGTGACAGGCACCACCCGCATTTTGTTGATAATTGTCGAATTAAAAGTAGAGTTCACATGAGTAAAAAGAGAAGTCATCTTCTTCTAAATATTGTATGATGATAGGTATTGATTTACAGAGATTAGCAGAGAGCTGAAAAGAAAGAAGGAATACATATGGTGAGGTTATACGGGGCCCTTATCACCCTCAGTTTGATTTGGGGACTTTCATTTGTGTTTATTAAAGTCATTGTTGAGCCGGCGGGAGTCTGGGGAACAACTTTTCTGAGATGCCTGGCGGGTATACTGATATTACTCCCTCTGTTCATAAAAAATCGGATAAAAAAAGAGAAAGCTCCGCTCCCGATCGGAAAACTGCTGATTGTCGGCCTGGTCAATGCAGGCATCCCTTGGTCATTGATTGCCTGGAGCGAAACACAGATCAACAGTAACACGGCATCCATCCTGAATGCTACAACACCCCTTTGGACGGCATTGATTGGGTTTGCTTTATTTTCCGTTGTTTTGAGCGGATTTCAGTGGATCGGTATTTTAGTAGGATTCATTGGAATTCTTGTATTGATGGATTTTCAAGTGGCCGGACTGTTTACCTCTAATTTCATTGGAATTGGAACGATGCTGCTGGCGACAATTTGTTATGGTTTTGCTGGTCAGTACACGAAACGAGCATTGAAGGGTGTCAGCATGGTCGCGATGTCTACTTTCCAATTGCTTGTCGGCATGGCAACCGGCCTGATCGGAATGCTGTTTACCGGCGGTTTTCATTGGGAAGCATTGCTTGATTTAAAAGTGATTCTATCAATCATAGGATTGGGCTGCTTTGGCTCGGGAATCGCAGCACTGCTCTACTTCTATGTGTTAACCAATGGAAGCCCGGAATTTGCTTCTACCGTCACCTATTTAATACCTGCTTCAGCCATGGTCTGGGGGTTTGTCCTGCTGGGAGAACCAATCACCTCCAACCTCATCCTTGGCCTCATGATCATCTTTGCAGGAGTCTTCCTCTCATCGCGAAAAGTAAAGAAACGGGAAGTCATCGGCAAACCATTGATGAATCAGCGATAGCAGGCTGTTAATCAAACGTTTGATTAATAAAAATGGAAGCAACTTTAATACTTCACCGCACTAAGAGGGACAGTCCCCTATCGCGCTTCAACGCGCTAAAGGGGACTGTCCCTTTCAGTGCTTTAGAGCGGTAAAGAGGTTTTTTCCAGATTGTAATGCAAATCATTCCCTTTTCATATAAAATGGTCATTATACATAGAGTGAACTAAGACATGTTATCGGCTTGGGCCGGTAAAATACACAGTAAGGAAGGTTAATTCAATGAAGACTGCAATTGTGACGGATAGTACTGCCTACATCCCCAAAGAATTGCGAGATCAATATGATATAAAGATGATACCGCTAAGCGTCATTCTCGGCGGTGAAACATACCGGGAAGAAATCGATATTACCGCAAACGATTTTTACGAAGAAGTAGTCAACGAAGAAAAACTCCCGACCACTTCACAGCCACCCCTTGGAAGCTTTGTGGAATTGTATGAAGACCTGGCAAAAGAATATGATGCCGTCATTTCCATCCACCTTTCCAGCGGCATCAGCGGAACCTACCAAGGTGCCATCCAGGCAGGGGACATGGTCGAAGGGATACAAATTCACCCATATGACTCGGAAATCAGCTGCATGGTCCAGGGCTTCTACCCGATCTATGCCGCAAAACTGGCTTCAGAAGGAATGGCTCCAGAGGAAATCATTCAAAAGTTAGATGAAATGAAAGAATCGGTCAAAGCTTACTTCATGGTCGATGACCTGGCACACCTGCAGCGAGGCGGCCGATTATCTGCTGCACAGGCAATCATCGGAAGCCTGCTGCAAGTGAAACCACTCTTGCACTTCCAAGAGAAGGTTATCGTGCCTTTTGAAAAAATTCGTACCCGTAAAAAAGCGATGAAGCGGATTGTTGACTTGCTCGACAAGGACATTCAAAAGGGAGATCCGCTGCAAGTCGTCATTATCCATGCAAACCGTGAAGAAGAAGCGGAGAAGTGGAAAGAAGAACTGCAGCAGAAATATCCTGACACTGATTTCATGGTCAGTTATTTTGGCCCGGTGATCGGTACTCATCTTGGAGAAGGCTCGATGGGGATGGGCTGGTCGAAAAGAATGTAATAAAGGAATCCCGTTGAAATTAATTCAGCGGGATTTTTTATGCAAAGAGGAATTATCAGTTCAAAACTAGAATTTATAAAGAAAAGGAGTGATGCATTTGCGGTTCTACTATTCCGAAGAAAAAATCATACCGGAAAGCCTTATGAAAGAATCCAATCAAACATTTAAACGTATCTTCGATCTACCCGATAAGCTCCCGGTGCCCTCGCAGAATCACATCTTCAACTACAACCCCCAGCTTCAATCTCTTTTAGAAGGAAAAGCACTTCTCCTGGATGAATTTCCACATTCCATCGAAGAAGTCCAAAACCACTATGAAAATGGCTGTATCGTTTATTCAAAAGGAATACACATAATAAAAGGCAAACCTCATTGCAGCAGATGCGGCAACCAGGATTCTTCCTTATTCGCCAGTTTCCCATGCAGCCGCTGTGAGGAGCAGTGCATTTACTGCCGGAAATGCATCATGATGGGAAGAGTTTCGCAATGCACAGCCCTTATCGAGTGGTCCGGACCGACACAATGTACCAACATAGAGGCATTCAATTGGGATGGAACCCTTTCGCAAGGACAGCAGCCGGCTTCGGACAAGGTGGCCTTCTCTATAGAGAAGAATTCCGATCTCCTCGTCTGGGCAGTATGTGGTGCGGGAAAAACAGAGGTGCTCTTCAACGGCATACATCAAGCTTTAAAAAACGGAAAAAGAGTCTGTATCGCCACACCCCGGACAGACGTCATTCTCGAGCTGGTTCCCAGATTACAAAGAGTATTTTCAGCATCCAATCCCATAGCCCTCTATGGAGGAAGCGATGACCGGCAAAAATACTCCCAGCTCATCCTCTCTACAACGCACCAGCTTTACAGGTATAAATCAGCTTTCGACGTTATCATTGTTGATGAAGTCGATGCCTTTCCCTACTCCTTTGATGAAACACTGCGGTATGCAGTGAATAAAGCCCGCAAGCCAAGTTCTTCCCTCATTTACATCACCGCCACTCCCGACAGTAAACTTCAGAGCGAATCCAAACGAGGAAAAAGAGACTTCATTACGATCCCGGCAAGATATCATCGTCACCCCTTACCGGTTCCTACATTAAAATGGTGTGGCAATTGGAAGTCCCAATTAAAAAAGGGAAGGCTGCCACACCCTATCAGACTGTGGACAGAAAAAAGAATCAGCAATAACAAACAGGCACTCATTTTCCTTCCATCTGTTAAAACTATGAACAAAGCCCTCCC
This sequence comes from Rossellomorea sedimentorum, assembly GCF_046237645.1. Taxonomy (GTDB): domain Bacteria; phylum Bacillota; class Bacilli; order Bacillales; family Bacillaceae_B; genus Rossellomorea; species Rossellomorea sedimentorum. The sequence continues at coordinate 3,700,070 of NZ_CP143546.1, read as the reverse complement.
TCTCTTTCAACAACTTCACCCTGACATCCTGTCCGTCCATGCAGAAGACCCGGACCGAAAAGAGAAAGTCCAAAGAACGAGGGACGGAGAAATCCCCATATTGTTAACAACCACCATTTTAGAAAGGGGAGTCACGATCCCAGGTATTGATGTGGCTGTCTTGGGGGCAGAGAAAGAAATTTTTACCGAAAGTGCCCTTGTCCAGATTGCGGGACGTGTAGGGAGAAGTGCACAGCATCCGTCAGGGGAGGTCACCTTTTTTCATTACGGCAAAACCACCCCCATGATCTGCTCCATTAAACATATTAATGAAATGAACAGAGAAGGCGCCAAAAGGGGGCTGCTCGACAAGTGAATACCAACTGCCTGGACTGCCATAGTACAATCGACTATCCAATAACCTGGGGCACATTTTTATTCACGCCAAAAGAATTATGGCTCTGCGAAAAATGCTTCAACCAGCTCCAGCGTATTACCGGTGACAAGTGCAGATTTTGTTCGCGGCCATTATCCGTACTAGAACCTCACCATGTAAAAGCAGGAAGCTGCCACGATTGCATCAGGTGGGAACAGGACCCCAAGTGGACAGGAGTGCTAGAGCAAAACACTTCGCTGTTTTTATATAACGATTATCTAAAGAAATACCTGGCACGTTTCAAGTACCGTGGGGATTATACGCTAGTAAAAGCCTTCTCTTCTGCAGTCAAAGATGCTGCTGAACCCTTATTATATGATCTTGTCACCCCAATTCCTTTAAGCCCTGAGCGACTCTACGAAAGAGGGTTCAACCAGGCAGAGGCTTTGGCAATGGAAGCCGGACTACAAATCCAGCCATTGCTCATCCGCAGCCATTCTGAAAAACAATCAAAAAAATCCCGCCGGCAACGAATACAAAGTGAAGAAGTGTTCAAGATATCCCCGGAATCTCAAACAGACATCATCAATAAATCAATTCTCCTTATCGACGACATCTACACAACGGGCACGACTCTCCGCCAGGCTGCCAAGCGGTTAAAAGAAGCAGGAGCAAAAGAAGTATCTTCCCTGACTCTTGCTCGGGGTTGAAAAAACTAAAAATTTTCTTCTTATATCCGATACAAACAGTAAGAGCAACAACGAGAGGGGAAAGAACCATGTCAGAACTATTGAACTGTCCAGAATGCAACGGACTTTTTATAAGAAGCCAATTCAGGGATACATGCGAAAAGTGCTATAAAGAAGAAGAAAAGAAATACGAGGAAGTCTACTCTTTCCTAAGAAAGCGTGAAAACAGGGCGGCGTCAATCGAGCGAGTTGTCGAAGTAACCGGAGTGCAGGAAAAACTGATTCACAAATGGGTACGAAAAGGCCGCCTCCAGACAGCGCATTTTCCAAATATGGGTTATCCTTGCGATAAATGTGGGAAGATTATACCGAAAGGAAAGCTTTGCGAGGATTGTGCCAACGAATTGACACAGGATCTGAAAAAAGCTTCAGCACAAGAGACTTTTGAAGAAAACAAGAAAAGAGCACAACAAACGACTTATTATTCAAGATAGGAAAAAACAACCACAGCGTAACGCTAAACAATTTGTACCCGTGTCCGATATAATGAATAGGAATACGTGAGCGGAAAAAGAAAGCGAGGGATGCCTCATGAAAATCAATAACATTAACAACTCAGGAATCAATCCATACAAACGCCAGCAGAATAAAGTGGACCAGGCAGCTAAAACAGGGCTTCAAAAAGCGGATAAATTGGAAATTTCATCAGCTGCAAAAGAAATGCAGGAAACATCTAAACTGGTGAAAGAGAGACAGGCAAAAGTAGAAGAGCTGAAAATCAATGTGCAGAACGGCAACTATAAGCCTGATCCGCAAAACATTGCAAAAGGATTAATCAATTTTTACCGTAACTAATGGGAGGGAACAGGTATGCAAGCTCAACAGCTGATCAAGACACTCGAAAAACTTCATAAACTGCACGGGAGCTTGTATGACCTTTCCCTTGAGAAAACAGATGCCATTAAAAAGGGCGATACAGATGCCCTGAATGACTTTATTAAAAAAGAGCAGAATCATATTTCGGCTATCAACACTCTGGAGAATCAGCGTCAAAAACTGGCGGCAGAATTCCTTCAGTCAAAAGGGGATCATATCAATTCTCCAAGTCTTTCAGATGTCATTGCCTATGCGGATGAAGCTGAAAAACCAGAACTTCAGAAGCTTAAACAAAATCTGCTGGACCTTACAGTGAAACTGAAAGAACAAAACGAACTGAACCAAAAGCTAGTCTATCAGTCACTGCAATTCGTCAACATGAACTTATCGATGCTGCAGCCTCAGGCGGAGCAGACGAACTACAGCCGTCCGTCTGAGAGCAAAGGACAGGCTGCACAGAAATCCATGTTTGATTCAAAAGCATAAAAAGATTTGAAACGGAGGCCACATCATGCGTTCCACTTTTATGGGGCTGGAAACTGCCAAGCGCGGAATGTACACCCAGCAGGGAGCACTGCACACAACAGGACATAATATTGCCAACGCCAATACACCAGGTTTCACCCGTCAGCGAGTGAACTTTGAACAATCAGAACCTTACCCGTCACCATCCATCAACCGCCCTCAGATTCCGGGACAGATGGGAACAGGTGTGGAGGCAGGTTCGATTCAGCGTGTCCGTGAAAAATTCCTGGATGTTCAATACCGCGGAGAGAACAATAAGCTCGGGTACTGGGAGACAAAAATGGAAGCGATGAAGAAGATGGAAGAAGTAATGAACGAACCATCTGATTCCGGCTTGTCCAAAACGATGGATATGTTCTGGCAGTCGCTTCAGGACTTGGCAGTCAACCCAACAAACTCAGGGGCACGCTCTGTTGTGCGCCAGCGTGGAGTTGCCGTGGCTGAAACGTTCAACTATGTGGCGTCATCCCTTGGAAGCATCCGTACAGATCTGAAAAATGAAATTGATGTAACTGAAAACCAGATCAATTCTTTAACGAGACAGATAGATAACTTGAATAAAAGAATCGGCGATGTGGAACCGCACGGATACCTGCCGAATGACCTTTACGATGAACGCGACAGACTGATCGACGAACTTTCCAAGATTGTCGATGTTCAGGTTACATACAAGTCCAGCGGCGGAGGTTCCCTGGATATTGCCGACGGCCAGGCCACTGTAAAACTCATGAGCGAAAACGGCCAGGCTTCTGCCATCCTAGTTGGAGCGGGCGGAGCGAATCAAATCGACGTAAAATATGAAGGTCCTAATGGTACCGTCAGCAGTATTAAGGTAGGTACCATGGAAGTCAGTCCTGAAAAATTCACCTCTCAAGGTAAACTAAGAGGGCTGATCGAGATGTACGGATATCAGGACTTCTCCCCAAACTTTCAAGGTAACGTGAAAGGGACTTATACAAATATGATGTCCGAACTGGATAATCTGGCTTACACTTTCGCAAGAGAATTTAATGAAATTCATGCGGCGGGGATGGGACTGAACGAAATTGAAGCCCAGCAGAATGTAAAGAATGTCTTCTTCGTAGACCCTGCTCAAGCCACAAATGGAGAGCCTCTTCCAAATGATAACGACCCACTGACTGACCATCTGGGACTCCGTGAAGGGTTTGCTCAAAGAATCGGAATCTCTCAAGTTATTAAGAATGATTTGGATCACATCGCCTCTGCGGATGGATCCAAACCTTCGGAAGCAGCTGCCGGAGATTCCTCGACGGTCCTGAAACTGGCAGATGTAATCAATACTGCTTTTGCATACAAAGCAGGAAGTGGTGAAAAAGCAGATTTTCGTAACTACTATGAGGGTGTCATCGGTGATATGGCCGTCACTTCCCAGGAAGCTGTGCGGTTGACGAACAACAGTGATGTCCTTCGTCAGGCAGTAGAAGAGCGCAGAATTTCTGTCAGCGGAGTGTCGTTAGATGAAGAAATGACCAACATGATCAAATTCCAGCACGCATATAATGCGTCAGCCAGAATGATTACCTTACAGGATGAAATGCTCGATAAAATAATTAACGGTATGGGTACCGTAGGAAGATAGGGTGGTGAACGAATATGCGTGTAACACAAAGTATGCTGACCTCCAACTCAATGAGAAACCTCAGCTCATCATATAATCGAATGGGCAAACTGCAGGACCAGCTCGCAACAGGCAAAAAGATCACCAGGCCTTCCGACGACCCGGTCGTGGCAATGAAAGGAATGTTCTACCGCTCAAACCTTACAGGCATTGAACAGTACAAACGGAACCTTTCAGAACTTTACCTTTGGATGGAAAACTCGGAAGCAGGGATCGACCAGGCGAACCAAGGTTTACAGAGGGTACGCGAACTGACTATTCAAGGGAAAAATGACACACTCAGCCCGGAAGACCGCCAGGCAGTGGCAAGAGAAATTGAACAGATCAAACAAGATCTCGTTAGTGTTGCAGACACACAAGTTGCCGGAAGATACATCTTCCATGGAACGGATGTCAGCAAGTCTCCGATAGCTGATAAAGGGATTGATAACAAACAGGCCCCCCAGGTTGCAGCGAACCTGGCAGACCCTTCGATTGATAATTACCAAATTGAAGTTTCCCGCGGAGTTTCTCTAAAAGCGAACGTAAACCCGAATAATGTCTTCAGCCAGGACATGTTTAACGCTGTTTACAATATCCAAAAGGCATTAGAAAGTGGAGATACGTCTACCTTAGATACAGAACTCCAGAATCTTGATAAAGTAATGGACCAATTGTCTGCTGAACGGTCAGAGCTTGGAGCCCGTTACAACCGATTGGAAATGGTCGATGACCGTCTTCTGCAACAGGAAATTACCGCAAGCCGCATTTTATCTGATAATGAAGACGCTGATATTGAAAGGGTCATTACAGATTTGAAAACACAGGAGAGTGTACATAGGGCTGCTCTCGGTGTTGGTGCAAGGATTATTCAACCGACTTTGATGGATTTTCTAAGATAAAAGTAAGGGGACTGACCCTTTAAGGTGTTTTGTCACCTTGAAGGATCGGTCCTTTTTTATGGAGGTTATAAAAATGAGTTTTCCTCAAATTCGCTTGAGCTCTACATCAGCTGCGATACAAATTAATACAACTTCTGGCAAAATGGAGATTGAACAGCCGCCTGCGAAACTGGACATACAGCAGCCTCAAGCAAAACTTGAAATGGAAAGACGACCCGCAAAGCTCACAATTGATCAGACGGAAGCGAGAGCGGATGTTGATTTGAAGAGTGTTTTTAGGAGGACAAGAGACGCCGCGGAACTCGGTAGACAAGATTGGCTTCAAGGATTGGCAAGGTTAGCAAGTGACGGCGATGAGTTAATGATGATAGAAAGCGGCAGCGGCCCAATTGCCGACCAAGCAAAAAGAAACAGCGAAGACCCTATGCAGGAAATCAACATTGGCTGGGTTCCTTCTCATGGAAGTGTGAAGATATCTTATGAACCAGGAGAAGTTAAGATAAATGTGGAACCTCAAAAGGTTAGGAATAATAGTAAAGCGCAAAAACCGGTAATCAACTATACTCCTGCTCATATAAAGATTAATCTGAGTCGGTACAATGAGCTAAAGATAGATTTTGAAAACTTAAGACATGTCGGTATTAATTTTGAAATAACTATTTAAGGAAGTGGAATAATGGAAATCTCAACAAAATATCACGGAAAAATAGATATTAAACTCGAAGAGACTCTTATATTTGATGGGGGAATCCCTGGTTTCTTAAAAGAAAAAAGATTTGTTTTACTTCCTCTGCCTGATAATCAATTTTTTCATATACTTCAATCAGTGGAAACACAACACCTTGCTTTCGTCGTAACTGACCCATTTATCTTTTTTAAAGACTACGATTTTACAATAGATGAAAATACAGTAGAATTCCTAGGGAACCCAGTAGAAAAAGATATTAAAGTGCTTACTATTTTAACAGTGAAGGAACCCATGAGTGAAACAACTGCAAACCTGCAGGCTCCGGTTATTATTAACCTATCTAACAAAAAAGCGAAACAAGTGATTCTGAACAATACGGATTATAGAACTAGGCACCAGATTTTCTCAAAGACTGAGGAATTGCAGAAAGGGTGAGACGATGCTAGTACTAACACGCAAAACTGGGGAAGCCATAAAAATTGGTAATGATATCGAAGTAACAGTTGTATCGGTTAAAGGCGATCAAATAAAGCTGGGCATCAATGCTCCGAAAAATATAGAAATCCATCGCAAGGAAGTTTATCTAAACATCCAGGAAGAAAATGCAGAAGCTTCTAAAGGCATAAAAAATCTGCTTAGCATTTTGCCCAAAAAACAATAAAAAAATTTCAAGAAAACTATTAACTCCTCGTCCTTACTGCCGATATTAATAATGTAAGCAAAGGATACATAGGGCGGCCGACCAAATGAGTCTTTTGCCAACATAAAATCCAAAAAAGTTCACAAGGATGTGAACGGAACATTCAAGGAGGAATCTTGCAATGAGAATTAATCACAATATTGCGGCTCTTAATACTTATCGTCAGTTGAACAGTGCTTCCACTGCACAATCTAAATCAATGGAGAAATTATCTTCTGGTCTTCGTATTAACCGAGCGGGAGATGATGCAGCAGGTCTTTCAATCTCTGAAAAAATGCGTGGGCAAATTCGTGGCTTAGAACAAGCAGGGCGTAATGCACAAGATGGTATCTCAATGATTCAAACTGCTGAAGGTGCTTTAAATGAAACACATGATATTTTACAACGTATGCGTGAGTTATCTGTTCAAGGTTCAAATGACACTAACAATGCAGATGACCGTGAGGCTATCGGTGAAGAACTACTTCAATTAAAAGATGAGATTGACCGTATTTCTAAAACAACAGAGTTTAACGGTAAAAAACTGTTAAACGGTGACTTATCGGCTACTCAATCTGGTGGTACTGCAAAAGTTGGTACGGCACTTGCAACAACTGCTGCTGCTACAATCTCAAAAATAGACGTTTCTGGTGCATTAGGAAGTGAAACGTACACTTTTGCAGACGCAACAGGTGGAGATTTGACTTTGACTCGTTCAGATGGTGTTTCTCAGACAATTTCTTTAGATGCGTCTATCGGAGCAGATGGTACAATGACATTAGACTTTAGTCAGTTAGGTGTTAAATTAGAGATAACTGGAGATACTACTAAAGCTGCTGCTGATATTGCTGCTGACTTAGATACACTTGATATTACAACTGGAGCAAACGCATCAGCTAGTTTTGCAATTGGTTCTAATGGTACTAATGATGAAAAATTAGCTGTTTCTTTCTCGAAAATGGACACTACTACACTGGGTAGCGGTGTTGGTGTTAATATTTCTGACAAAGTTACCGGTGCTGCAAGTGCGATTGTTGATGATAAAGCAAAAGCTGATGCATTAACGGCTGTGCTTGACGATGCAATTAAGGATGTTTCTAAACAACGTTCTACTCTCGGTGCCGCCCAAAATCGATTAGAGCACACTATCAACAACTTAGGTACATCTGCTGAAAACTTAACAGCAGCTGAGTCTCGTGTTCGTGACGTAGACATGGCGAAAGAAATGATGAACCAAACAAAGAATTCTATTCTTTCTCAAGCTGCTCAAGCTATGCTTGCTCAAGCTAATCAACAACCACAAGGAGTTTTACAACTTCTTCGTTAATATTAGATTATTTGGAAAGGACTCTAGATATTTTCTAGGGTCTTTTTCGTAATCTCAAGCATTTTGATAATAATTTTATAAGGATAAAGTATTCCCTACAATTGTGGTGAGAGAACATCAATAATGGTGATACACCAAAGAATACGAATTTGAGCAAAAAGGAGTAAAAGTAGATAATAAGAATATATATTTTAGGAGGTAATGCCAAATGAATGATATGTTACAAAGTCTTCAAGTCGGTGATAATGTAAGAGTAAAGATAGCCAATAGTTATGAGTACGGTACTGTCACTGGTATAGAAAATGGAGAAGTCCTGATTCAGATATCAGAAGCCCTAACTAGGGAAGTATCTTTTGAGGACTTTATTGAATTGAGTTACGAAGCCGTAATTAATAGATAATTGGTTGAAATCGGTTTAAATGAATATACAAGCATATATCATAATCGTGAACATAAATGTACATTATGTTCATCAAAAATGGGCTTCTTTCTTCGGAGAGAAGCCCTTTTTCTGTTTGGAGGAGGAATTGTAATCATGAAAAATCAAACTGCCAAACGTGTAAACATTGTTAGCCTAAAGCTAGTGAAGGAATCGAGCATGCTTTACAAAAATAGAAGTGTGCGTAGTCCAAAGGATGGCTACCAATTGCTGAAGCAGTTCTTAGGAGACGTGGATAGGGAACACTTTGTTGTTGTTTGTTTGGACACAAAGAATCAACCAACAGCTATCAACATTTGCCACATTGGAAGTCTAAACGCAAGCATAGTGCATCCTAGGGAGTGCTTCAAGCCTGACATTTTGAGTAACGCTGCATCAATTCTAGTAGGACATAACCATCCCAGCGGCAATAACACAGCAGATGATTCTACGGCAAAAGCAGACGTGTTAGTTGACATTCTAGATGCTGCTATTGTAGACGTTTCAACTAAACGTTCTTCATACGGTGCTGCACAAAATCGCCTAGAACATTCTATTAATAATTTAAACACATCCTCTGAAAACCTAACAGCAGCAGAGTCTCGTATTCGTGACGTGGACATGGCTAAAGAGATGATGAATCAAACGAAGAATTCAATTCTTTCTCAAGCTGCTCAAGCAATGTTGGCTCAAGCTAACCAACAGCCTCAAGGTGTACTTCAATTATTACGTTAATAGTCTTAGAATTAAGGGGCCTAGTTCTGCTAGTGTCCCTTGGTTTATTATAAAACTTATTAAGCCCCTTATATCTCCTCTATTAGTTACACGTGATAATGACATTCCTGAAATTTAGTCCCCCCAAAGCTAAACTTCCTTTCTTACAACCCGATATAATAAGTAAAGAATATTTTGGGAGGAACCACAATGGTTGATAAAGTAACAGGAAGTGTGAAAAGTACTCAATCATTCTCTTTTAAACCTGAAAACTTAGATAGTAAGCTAAGGAACATAGAACAATTACAAGAAATTGAACATATCAAAGATGAGCAGCTCCAAGAACCAGTTACGAATGAAAGAATCAAAGAAGTTGTCCAAGGGATGAATGAGTTTCTTTCTCATTCAAAAACCCATCTTAAATTTGAATATCATGAAAAGTTAAAAGAATACTATGTAACTATCGTTGATGATACCTCAAAAGAAATAGTGAAAGAGGTACCTGCAAAAAGAGTACTAGACATGTACGCTGCAATGACAGAATTTGTTGGATTGATGGTAGATAAAAAAGTGTAAAGGAGTACATAAGCATGAGAATCGGCGGTTTGGCCAGTGGAATGGATATTGATTCCCTCGTGGCTGATTTGATGAAGGCAGAAAGAATGCCTCTAGATAAATTAAAACAGAAAAAACAAACCCTGGAATGGAAACGTGATGATTACCGTGCAATGAATACGTTGCTTTTGGACTTTCGTTCTGAACTGACACAGTTTAAATTAACTTCTAAATATCGTGCCCGTCAGACGTCTTCCACTGATGAAAACAAAGTTACTGCAACAGCAACGAGCGGTGCTTCACAGGCATCCTACACTATCAATAATGTTACAAAGTTGGCTTCTGCAGCTACAAAAGTTAGTGGAACAGGAGATACTGACAAGTTGTCAAGCGATCAAACTAATAAGCTGGATTCTGCTGCAGGATTATTTAATCAGACATCGAAGCTTGCAAATGGGGCAGGATTCAGCTGGTCTCAAGGAGTCATTGAAAAACAAACAATTAAAGCCACAGCTGATACATCGTCCCTTTCTTTTGAGATTGGCACAAGCACATTGAAAGACCTTGACAAAATGAGTGTGAAAGTGAATGGAAAGTCCTTTGAAGTACTGACAGCCACTCCCCCTGAAGGACTGGGGAACAATCAAGTTGTAGTGGATGGAAGCGGCAATCTGACATTCGGTTCAACAGTGAAAAAAGACAGCTCTGTAACTATTGAATATGTAACTGTAGACAAAACACAATCCATCGATACCACTACAGCAGTAAAAGATTTCCAGTTGACTAAAGGATCAATAAATACTTTAACATTGAATATTGATGGAAAAGATTATTCACTCGGGACCACCGATGCAGAAGGCAATACTCAACTAATTGCCTCAGATAATGAAGTAATAGGAACTATACAAAAAGAGACTGGAAAAATCTCATTTACTACTGAGCAGCTTAATAATACTATTTCTGTCACTTATACGCAAAATTATGCGGATTTCTCTCTTCAAACTTATAATAAAGACGGCGAGAAAAATGTGAACTTCCTCATTGCTGGAAATGATTCATTCAATTCGGTTATAAACAAAGTTAACTCATCAGATGCTGGCGTTACAATGTTCTATGATTCCTTTTCTGATAGAGCTACTCTGACAAGGAAAGAAACCGGTGACTTTAATAAGGGTGGTAACGAAATAACAACCAATGGCGCGTTTATTAATAATCTTTTCAAATTCGGCTCCTCAGTTGAAAGTGGAGGAACAAACGTTGAATTTGAAATCAACGGGTTGAAGACAGAGAGGTATTCAAATACCTTTGAAATGAATGGAGTCACATTTAATATTAAACAGCCTTTCTCATCTGCTGATACACCAAATGGCGTTACCACTGCTGTCAGCAATAACACCAACAAAGTATTTGAGAATATTAAGGGATTTATCGAAAAATACAATGAACTTATTGGGAAAATTAGTGATAAAACCAGCGAAGATTATTTCCGTTCTTATCAGCCGCTGACTGATGAGCAGCGTGAGAGTCTAACAGACAAACAACAGGAGCAATGGGAAGAAAAAGCTAAAAGTGGTCTTTTACGAAGAGACTCTACTCTTTCCGGCTTACTGAGTAAAATGCGCACAAATTTTTATCAACCGGTAGATAATGCAAGTGTAAATCCCCTATACAATCAGTTATCAAGCATAGGAATTACCACTACTAGTAACTATTTAGAAGGTGGTAAGCTCGTTATTAATGAGGCTGAATTGAAAAAAGCAATTGAGGCAGATCCGGACTCAGTAGAGAACCTTTTTAGAGGCGGGGGGGATGCTGCCAGTGAGTCACAAAAAGGAATTGTTCATAGATTATATGAATCAGTAAATACAACTATTGATAAACTGAAAGAAAAAGCAGGAAATAGCTTTTCTACTCTTCAGCAGTTTTCACTCGGAAGGGAACTAAGGAGCGTGGATAGCAGTATTGACCGCTTTGAAAATAGGATGAAACAAGTTGAAGATCGATACTGGCGTCAATTCACTGCCATGGAAAAAGCGATTCAGCAATCAAACCAACAGTCCATGTATCTTATGCAGCAATTCAGCGGTATGTAAGAAGAAACTAACGTTAAGGGAGTGTCTTTATGGCAATAAACAATCCATATAAAACGTACCAAAACAACTCAGTGAATACAGCTTCACCAGGAGAGCTCACACTAATGCTTTATAATGGATGTTTGAAATTTATTAACCTTGCCAAAAGAGGAATAGAAGAAAAAAATATCGAACTGAAAAATACAAATATACAAAGAGCTCAGAATATAGTCAGTGAGTTGATGGTCACTTTGAATGTAGACCTTGAAGTTTCTCAGAATATGATGAGTCTTTATGACTTCATTAATCGCCGATTAATAGAGGCAAATATTAAAAGCGATATAAAGGCCCTTGAAGAAGCAGAGGTGCTAATTACCGATTTCCGTGACACTTGGAAGCAGGTCATTCAGTTAAATCGCCAGCAAACTCATTCGGGGCAAGGCGGGCTTGCCTAATGTCGGCAGTTAAGGAATGTTATGCTTTGACTAAACGGTTATACGAGATTCTTTATAATAGCAAAGCAGAGCGCTATGAGGTAATTGAAGAGGTTGAAAGGCTGCTCCATCTAAGGCAGGGTCTTTTGGAGAGCATTCACCCGCCTTTTTTGCAAGAAGAGGAACAGCTGGGAAAGCAAATGCTTCTCTGGAATGAAAAAATTGATGACAAAATGGAACAAATACAAAGTTCTATTAAAAAGGATTTAAATACCCTGTCAAATAAGAAGAATAAAGCTCAAAAATACTCTAATCCATATAATAACATGCAAACTGATGGATACTTCTACGACAAAAAGAAATGAGTGATTTTTTGACAGCTAACGTAAAGCTAGATGAGAAGCAATATATCTTTATCAATGAATACACGGAAATGCTTTCAACAATCGACGAGGCGTTTCAATATGTCATAAGCAGCTTTGATGACTATGAAAAGACAGAAGGGGATACGGTTTTATCGGATATCTTTCACGCATTTGCCCAGATTGCTGAGAGCAATACTCTCCTTATATCCATTTTCACCTGCGAATCAGCGGTTACCCGTGCCGTTGATCGGTATGAAGAAGTGACAAAGCAAGCGATGAAATTAGACGGCAGCTTCCATGATCAAAATAAAAAACAAGTGGTCGTTACTGAGAGTCTCTATCCGGCATTTAAAGACTGGAAAGAGAAAGTCTGTCAGGAAATGGCCATTTATATTAAAAACTAAAGGCGCGGAATTCCGCGTCTTTTTTCTTTCTCTATTTGTGCCAGGCAGTCGAATTAACACCTCCGTAATACATGTCTAATTAAGGGCGAAAGTTTAAAAAATAAAACCGAAATATCACTTATAACCCTTGTCAATAAGCATCCAACAAATTATTTGTTAATTCGTCAAAATTTTTAGAAAGATTAAGAAGGAATATGAAGGGGAATAGAGAAATATATAAATATAGCTTTATCTAAAAGGAGGAGTTTACATGTTGAACTACAACATTCGAGGCGAGAACATTGAGGTAACTCCAGCGATTCGCGAACACGTGGAGAATAAGATTGGTAAGTTGAATCGTTACTTCAATGAAACTCCTGATGCCGATGTACATGTTAATTTGAAGGTTTACCCTGATAAGAAAACGAAGGTCGAAGTGACAATCCCGATGCCGCACTTGGTATTACGCGCAGAGGAGCGCCATGAAGATATGTACGCTGCCATCGACCTGATTGTAGATAAATTAGAACGGCAGATCCGTAAACATAAAACAAAAGTGAACCGCAAGATGCGTGAAAAAGGCAGTCCGAAAGAATTCTTCGCCGCTCAGGAAGGGTTGACGACAAGCCAGCTCAATGAAAAAGCGCGTGAAGATGACGAGAATGATGAAGTAGTGAGAACGAAGCAGTTCAACTTGAAGCCGATGGACAGCGAGGAAGCCATTCTTCAAATGAACCTTCTTGGTCACAGTTTCTTCATCTTCACAGATGCCGAAACAAATGCGACGAACATCGTATATAAGCGCAGAGACGGTAAATACGGGTTAATCGAGACAACATAATAGAGGAATAAGCATCCTGCAGGGTTCTGCAGGGTGTTTTTACATAGAAAAAATTAGAGGAGAATTGTTTCGGTCGGCGAATAGTTTTAAAAGAAGATAATTATAGCGGGAGGAATACAACATGACTTTCAGTATTGTCGGGTTTGATCCAAAAGAAAAAGAGTGGGGTATTGCGGTACAGTCCAAGTTTATTGGAGTGGGAGCGGTTGTTCCGTTTGCACGGGCCGGAGCGGGAGCGGTTGCGACCCAGTCCTATGCCAACACAGCTTACGGACCGCAGGCTTTGCAGTTAATGGAAGAAGGAAAAACGGCAGAAGAAGCACTGGAAATCATCACGAGGGATGATCCGGAACGCCATTTGCGTCAAGTTGGTTTGATTGATGCGCAAGGTAATGCGGCCACGTTTACAGGGGAAGGCTGCTATGATTGGGCAGGCGGAATGACGGGAGAGCATTTTGCAGCGCAGGGGAACATTCTTGTGGACCAGCGTACGATGGAAGCGATGGCGGAGACGTTCACTTCAACGGAAGGAACTCTTGCAGAGCGGCTTTTAAAAGCACTGGATGCCGGCCAGGAAGCGGGAGGAGATTCTCGCGGAAAGCAGTCAGCTGCTGTCTATGTTGTGAAGGAGAAAGGCGGATACGGCGGGTTCAACGATCGGCTGATTGATCTCAGGGTTGATGACCATCCGGATCCTATCAAGGAGCTCATCCGGATTTTCAATCTTCATCAGCTTTATTTTGCCGCCTCCAATCCTGACAGAGTGGTACCGGTGGATGGATTTGTTCATGAAGAGTTAAAGGCAGAATTGGAGCGTCATGGTTATATGAAAGTGGATAAGACGGTGAGCCAGGCGTTACGGGATTACCTTCATACCGAGAACTTTGAGATGAGGGAGCATGAGGGAAGCATTGACCTTGATGTTCTGGAGTTTATGAAAAAGCAGAATAATTAAAAAGAGCGGATAACGTCTCAGGGCGTTATCCTTTTGGTTTTACAGCGTTAATAATGAGTGATACACAGTTCAGTTCTCCATTATGGTTACGTGGGTCGAAACGCAGCGAACGAAAGATGATTCCTTCGGCTGGATTCCATTCACTGGCATGGAAGTCACCGTTTTCATCGCAGTATTCCAGAAGGGTGACCTGGAACCCTGCCTCCTGGAAAAGCTGTTGCAGTATTTTATAGTTGAATAGTATCTTATGAGAAGCTGCAGGATGATCGGCAGGTCCCGGCCCTCCGACTTTTACGACATTTTGATAGTCTTCATCAGGGAAGAACCCGTCCGGAACAGCGCAGCGAATATAGCCGCCGGGTCTTAAGTAGTGAAAGCATCTTCTGGCCGCATCTACACCTTCCTCATAAGTGAGGTGCTCCCAAACGTGTTCAGCTAAGATTGCCTCTAGTGTGTTGGGGCGAAATTTGGCTTCCCATTGTTCGTCCTTGAGAAGATCCAGTTCTTCTTACTGTGTATGCAGCCAGCCTGGGTTATTGTTATATTCCCCGGCACCGATAACGATTTTTGTGTGGATAGTCATATACTGTTTTCCTCCATCCTATCTATTTCTCTAAACATTCTCCTGTGCAGCGGGTTTTTCCTGTGTGGATTAGCAACTTTTACAAGAAGCAACTTTTCCCTAAACAGTTTAATGTTAGCGCCAAGTAGATTATAATAGTTGTTTGTGAGCTTTATTTTTGAGCGAGAGCAACATCAGGAGGTACGACTATGAAAACGATTGGCCGGAACGAGCCGTGTGAGTGCGGCAGCGGTAAGAAGTATAAGAAGTGCTGCGGAAATCATTCCGCTGTTAATATTGATGATTTGGTGCTGGGCGAGCTGGAAATCCTTCAGGCGCAGGTCTATGATTTTATCGCCGTACATAACAGTGAAGAACTTGAGAGTGATTATCATCGCTACTATTCTGAGATGAAGATGATGAACAAAGATCAGGAAATCTATGAAATGGCGTTCTTGAGCTGGTATGGAGTGACGAAAAAGCTGGAAGACGGACTGACGTTGACAGAGCGTTTCGTTGAAAAACAGAGCAAGGCCGTAACGAGACCGCAGACATTAGAAAGCCTGGAGAAATGGAAACAGCCGAGGATTGTTGCAGGAGTCGTGACATCTGCACAAGGGACGGAGCTTGTGATTGAAGATACGGTTGAGGGAGAAGTTTTCAATGTAAAAGGAGCCAATCCTGAGATTGTAGAAGGCTGCTTCTTTATCGGTATCCTGCTTCAAAACGGAGAGAATTACCTGCCTTTTGCTCAGTATTTCGTCTACCCTGGCATTGCTGATACATGCAAAGATGCTATGGTCGAAAAAATGAAAGCGGCAGATAAAGATGAGGTGGAAGAGTATCTGATTTCTCACTATCTCTATCTTGCTGATCATTGTTTCTACCTTTATACAGGGCAAGGTCAAAAGGTAAAAGAAGAGGCTGCGCCAGAATTAGAAGATAGCTCGGACAATCCTGCCTATACAGAGGCGATCGATTCGATGAAAAGCTTTCTGACTGAACAGGGAGAGGCAGCTGTCAGCATTGAAAAAGCTTCCATGCTGTTGTCTCAATACTTTGAGAGTGAATCTCCTAAAATTCGCAACCCGCAGATCTATTCCGCTTCGATTATCGAAGTGATCAAAGGCGATACAGAATTGAAACGGGATTACCTGCAAAAAGACCTGGCAGAGGCATTTGGAGTATCCGCCAACAGCATATCAAGACGATCAAAAGAAATGAAAAAAATCATATTGGCTGCGGCGGCCGTTTAACGCATCACCGCACTAAAAGGGACAGTCCCCTCTTTCGCTTTAAAGCGCGAAAGGGGACTGTCCCTCTTTGCGCTTTAAAGCAGTAAAGTGCCGCTCGGTGTCGCTTGTTGTCACTCTTTCATGATAGTGGTAATATTAATAAGGAATATTGTGTATTTTTAAAAAGGATTTTACTAGTAAATCTAGAAGTGTTACTAGTGATTATTTGTTCATTATGGCGAAACAAAAATGTTCGCTGATTATATTTATAAACAATAGCTGCGAAATTAGCGGCTCTTTTATCAAACAACTACATTTCCACTAGAAGGAGCGCTCATACATGATTGGAATTTTAAATAAAGTGTTCGATCCCAACAAACGCGAGCTGAAGAAGCTGGAGAAATATGCTGATCAAATCGATGCTCTTGGTCCGGATATAGCGAAACTTTCGGATGACGGCCTTCGTAAGAAAACAGAAGAATTCAAAAAGCGTTATCAGGATGGCGAGTCCCTGGACGATATGCTTGTCGAAGCATTCGCGGTTGTCCGTGAAGGGGCGAAGCGTGTCCTGGGCCTTTACCCATACCGCGTGCAGCTGATGGGTGGTGCGTCCCTTCATGAGGGGAACATTTCCGAGATGAAAACCGGGGAAGGTAAAACGCTGACGTCCACCATGCCGGTATACCTGAATGCTATTACGGGGAAAGGCGTTCACGTTGTCACAGTCAACGAATACCTTGCCAGCCGTGATGCCGAGGAAATGGGCCAGCTCTATAACTTCCTTGGTCTGTCTGTGGGTCTTAACTTGAACTCGCTCACAAAAGAGGAAAAGCGTGAAGCGTATGCAGCGGATATCACCTACAGCACGAACAACGAGCTTGGCTTTGATTATCTGCGTGACAATATGGTGCTATATAAAAATCAAATGGTTCAGCGTCCGCTTCACTTTGCCGTAATCGATGAAGTCGACTCCATTTTGATCGATGAAGCCCGTACTCCGCTGATCATTTCCGGTCAGGCACAAAAGTCTACGCAACTGTATCTGCAGGCGAATGCAGTCGTCCGCATGCTGAGCAAAGACACAGATTTCACTTATGATGAAAAAACAAAAGGGGTTCAGCTGACAGAAGATGGGATCACGAAGGTAGAGAAAGCTTTCAATATCGAGAACCTTTTTGACCTGTCACATGTAACGTTGAACCATCATATTCTTCAGGCGTTGAAAGCCCATGTCAGCATGCAAAAAGATGTGGATTATGTCGTACAGGACGATGAAATCGTGATTGTCGATTCCTTCACCGGCCGTTTGATGAAAGGGCGCCGTTACAGTGACGGCCTTCACCAGGCGATCGAGGCGAAGGAAGGCGTCGAAATCCAGAATGAAAGCATGACCATGGCGACGATTACGTTCCAGAACTACTTCCGTATGTATGAAAAACTGTCCGGTATGACAGGTACAGCGAAAACGGAAGAAGAAGAATTCCGCAATATTTATAATATGAATGTTGTCGTGATTCCGACGAACAAACCGATTGCCCGTGACGACCGTCCGGATTTGATCTATGCGTCCATGGAAGGCAAGTACCGCGCAGTAGTGGAGGAAATTGCCGAGCGTTATCAAAAAGGCCAGCCGGTGCTGGTTGGTACGGTTGCGGTTGAGACGTCTGAATTGATTTCAAGGCTCCTCACGAAAAAAGGTGTCCGCCACAACGTATTGAATGCGAAAAACCATGAACGCGAAGCGGAAATTATTTTAGAAGCAGGTCAAAGAGGCGCTGTGACAATTGCGACAAACATGGCCGGCCGTGGTACGGATATCAAATTGGGTGAAGGTGTCCTTGATCTTGGTGGACTAGCTGTCATCGGTACAGAGCGCCATGAATCCCGCCGTATCGATAACCAGTTGCGTGGTCGGTCCGGACGTCAGGGTGATCCGGGTGTGACACAGTTCTATCTTTCAATGGAAGATGAATTGATGCGCCGCTTCGGTTCCGACAATATGAAATCAATGATGGAACGCCTTGGGATGGCGGATGACCAGCCGATCCAAAGTAAGATGGTCAGCCGTGCAGTGGAGTCTGCCCAGAAACGGGTTGAAGGGAATAACTTCGATGCCCGTAAGCAGCTACTGTCTTATGATGATGTCCTTCGTCAGCAGCGTGAAATCATCTACAAGCAGCGTTTTGAAGTCCTTGATTCTGAAAACCTGCGTGGAATCGTAGAGTCAATGATCAAGTCTGTCATCACTCGTTCTGTTGAAGCGCATGCGCCAATCATTGAAGAAGAAGAGAAATGGAACCTGCAGGGAATCATTGATTATGTCAGTGCCACCCTTCTTCAAGAAGGTGATGTAACAGTTGCCGATCTTCAAGGCAAAGAGCCTGAAGAAATGATTGAATTGATCTATGCGAAGGTTCAAGAACGATATAACGAAAAAGAAGAAGAGCTGACTTCCGAGCAGATGCGTGAGTTTGAAAAAGTCGTTCTGCTTCGTGCCGTTGATACTAAATGGATCAACCATATCGATGCGATGGACCACCTCCGTCAAGGTATCCACCTCCGTGCTTATGGTCAGACCGATCCATTGCGCGAGTACCAGCATGAAGGCTTTGCGATGTTCGAAAACATGGTCTTGGCGATCGAGGAAGATGCAGCCCGCTATGTGATGAAAGCAGAAATCCGCAACAACCTTCAGCGTCAGGAAGTTGCAAAAGGGCAAGCTGTCAATCCAAAAGAGGATACCAGCGGCAAAACCAAAAAGAAACAGCCTGTACGCAAAGCCGAAAACGTCAAAAGAAATGACCCATGCCCGTGCGGAAGCGGTCAAAAATATAAAAACTGTCATGGTAAAGTAGAGTAATTTTTTTAACAAGCTACCTGGCTTCTCTTTAGCAAAAGAGGTGTCAGGTAGTTTTTCTGCGGGTACAAAAGTAGAGGAAACTTTGCGGAACAGACCCAATAAAAGGTATAATAAAACTTATGCTTACTATTTAATAAGAGGTGAATTTGATGGAACTTTTTGAAGTGAAATCACAATTAGAAAATACAGCCAAAAAACTGGCGGACTTCAGGGGGTCTCTTTGACCTCGAAAATAAAGAGGCAAGGATAGCTGAACTGGATGAAGTCATGCTGCAGCCTGATTTCTGGAACGACCAGCAGCAGGCTCAGGGAGTCATCAATGAAGCGAACGGGCTGAAAGAACTTGTAAATGAATATAAAGATATGCAGGAAATGCAGGAAAACTTGGAAGTGACGCTTGAGCTTGTCAAAGAAGAAAACGATGCCGAGCTTCAGGAAGAACTTGTGGAAGAGACGAAAGAGTTAAACAAACGTTTGAATGAATACGAACTTCAGCTTCTGCTCAGCGAACCTCATGACAAAAACAATGCCATCCTGGAACTTCATCCTGGAGCAGGCGGAACCGAGTCGCAGGACTGGGGCTCCATGCTGCTGCGTATGTATCAGCGCTGGGCGGAGAAAAAAGGCTTCAAAGTGGAAACAATGGATTACCTTCCGGGAGACGAAGCCGGAATTAAAAGTGTGACCCTTTTGATCAAAGGCCATAATGCCTACGGATATTTAAAAGCTGAAAAAGGGGTTCACCGTCTTGTAAGGATTTCTCCATTCGACTCTTCCGGACGCCGTCATACTTCATTCGTGTCTTGTGAAGTTATGCCGGAATTCAATGAAGAAATTGAAATTGAAATCCGCACAGAGGACATCAAGATTGATACGTACCGTGCGAGCGGTGCAGGAGGTCAGCATATCAATACGACTGACTCTGCCGTTCGTATCACCCACCAGCCGACCGGTGTCGTGGTGACATGTCAATCAGAGCGTTCTCAGATCAAAAACCGTGAACAGGCCATGAAGATGCTGAAAGCCAAGCTTTATCAAAAACGGATTGAAGAGCAGGAACAGGAACTTGCGGAAATCCGCGGCGAACAGAAGGACATCGGCTGGGGAAGCCAGATTCGTTCTTATGTTTTCCACCCGTACTCCATGGTCAAAGATCATCGCACAAATACAGAAATGGGGAACGTGCAGGCTGTCATGGACGGAGATATCGACAGCTTCATCAACGCCTACCTTCGTTCACGCATCAACTAAACCATTGCAACCCAAAACCTTCCTATTATATGGGAAGGTTTTTTGTTGGACTGACTCTTTAACACATCACCGCACGAAAAGGGACAGTCCCTCTTCGTGCGGTAATGCATTAACACGTTAAAGTGGTAATATTTACAGGGTTCATCCCTCATGCTATACTCTCAAAGGCTGAATCAGAAATAGACAAAGACCGACACCTCTTTTTTAACCAGTGGGTGCTTTCATCCTTTAAAGTGCTAAGAGGGACAGTCCCTCTTTACGCTTTAAAGCAGTAAAGCGCGCTTCTGTTGAAAAGCCGGTTGTTGGTCATACTAATACTTACTACCTCAAAGGAGAATGACTGGGATGGGAAAGAAAGATAGAAGACGACGAGGGGAAACTCAAAACCCGGCACTTCACAAAATGATGGAATATGTCTATGTATTGGCAGGATCGGCCGTAGTCGCGATTGCCTTCAATGTATTCTTATTACCAAACGAAGTGGCTTCAGGCGGCGTGAGCGGTATTTCTACTATAACTAAGACTGTTTTCGACTGGAAGCCTGCCTTCGTTCAATGGGCATTTAACATACCACTTTTTATTGCAGGATTGATCTTCCTTGGCTTTCAATTCGGATTCAAGACCGCACTTGGCACAATTTTTCTTCCATTTGTGGTGTATTTGACGGAAGACTGGGAAGCATGGACGCTTGATCCGCTTCTTGGCGCACTCTTCGGCGGCATTGGAGTAGGACTTGGATTAGGCGTTGTGTTTAGAGGAAAGGCATCCACCGGAGGTACGGACCTTGCCGCACAAATCATCAACAAGTATTCAGGATTATCTCTCGGTACCTGCGTTGCAATCATTGATGGAATGATTGTTTTATCCGCAGCTCTCGTATTTGATATCGAAAGAGGATTATATGCCCTTATCGGCTTGTATGTAACAAGTAAAACCATCGATCTCGTTCAAGTCGGCTTCGGACGTTCCAAAATGGCCATGATCATCACGAACCGTCAGGAGGAAATTCGCGAAGGAGTCCTGAATAAAATTGACCGCGGTGTGACAAAACTATCTGCATACGGCGGATATACAGACGATGAACGGCCGATTCTAATGTGTGTGGTCGATCAGCGTGAGTTCACTAGACTGAAACAATTGGTGAAAAGCATTGATCCGTCTGCCTTCGTTGTAACGATGGACGCTTCGGAAGTCCTCGGTGAAGGTTTTAAACGGGTATAATCCTGGTATAATAAGGAATGAGATATTAAATGCATTCTCATTCTGGGAGGACATACAATGAAAAGAAAACTATTGGGAATCTTACTTGGTTCATCGTTAGTGTTAGGGGCCTGCAGCGATGCACCCGATGATTCTAGTGATGCAGACAACCCGCAGGATGCTGCGGAAAGTGCAATGGGAACAGAGATAGAACCTGAAAAAATCGTCAATCAAAAATGTTCCAGCTGTCATGGCGGAGATCTATCCGGCGGCATGGGACCGGCTCTGAAAAATATCGGCTCGCAGCTTAGTGCAGAAGAAATCCTCTCTGTCATTCAAAAAGGGCAAGGTGCGATGCCGAAGAATATTATAAAAGGCGAAGAAGCTGAAGTGGTTGCAGACTGGCTGGCCGAGCAAAAATAAAAAAGGAAAGTCTTCGGGCTTTCTTTTTTTGTTTTTACCCGTTTTATTAGTTCCCCAGTTGTTGACTGCGGCTCATCACAATCATCTTTTCATTGCCATCTAAAAGTGAGGTAAGTTCAAGTATAGGAGGGTCCAGAGGGCGATAGTCTCACCAAATAAAGAAATCGTCCTCTAAAGGAAGCTAGTTACTCAAAGTTAAGACTAGCCTTCTCTTAAAGATGATAAGTCCTCAAAGATAAATTTAACACTCTCTAAGTGGATTATGTTCCACTTTCTATCATTCTATAATATCCTTTTCAAACAAGCTCTTCGCAATAGAAAATGATTTAATCCCAAAAAAGTTAAAAATCGAACACTATTTTTAAAAAAACATGTTTAAAGCAGACTGAGAAGGGTATATGACAATGGCCGCTCTTATAATGTATATCACATCAGAAATGTCTCTCTCCTAAAGGCATTTCGACAATCTCCCTCAAACAATCCATTCCGCGTATACGCCCCTTTATTTCGACACCACCTTCCATTCACCTGCTATTTTCCTATAACAAAATACTGATATTCCCCCATTTTAAACAAATTACTATCTTTCCAATTGAGGAAATATATACTTGTTTTGTTGCATTTTGATATCAAATTGTAATATAAATTATCCTTAACTTCCTGGGTAATGATGTTATAATATTTTTAGAAAGTTGTTAATTCGAGTTTTTTCTACATTATCTTATTTTCATATACTTAAGCCTTGGGAAAAGACATCTTCGATCGAACACTATAAATGTTTAACTTGGGTGGTAAAAAAATGATTAAAATGAAAGACGTATATAAACAGTATCCGAATGGAATTATGGCTGCGAACGGATTCGACGTACATATCAAACAAGGCGAATTCGTTTATGTAGTAGGACCGAGTGGAGCTGGGAAGTCGACCTTCATCAAAATGATGTACAGGGAAGAGAGAGCGACCAGGGGAGAGATTATCGTCAACGGTATAGATTTGGTCAAGCTTAAAAATAAGCGTGTGCCGTACTTAAGAAGAAATATCGGTGTGGTCTTCCAGGATTTTAAGCTTCTTCCGTCGCTGACTGTCTATGAGAATGTGGCCTTTGCACTGGAGGTTATTGAGGAAACTCCTAAGAGTATTCAGAAGCGGGTTATGGATGTACTCGAGCTTGTGAAGCTGAAGCATAAAGCAAGGATGTTCCCGGATGAACTATCAGGCGGGGAACAGCAGAGGGTTTCCTTGGCACGTTCAATTGTCAATAAGCCTCAGGTCATTATTGCTGATGAGCCGACGGGTAACCTTGACCCTGAAACTTCATGGGAAATTATGAATGTATTTGAAGAAATCAATACGCAGGGAACGACCGTGGTAATGGCTACACATAACCGGGAGATTGTGAACACGATAAAACACCGTGTAATCGCCATCGAAAATGGCCGAATCGTCCGGGATGAACAGAGAGGTGACTACGGTTATGAAGCCTAGAACTATGGTAAGGCATCTTCGTGAAAGCTTGAAAAGTTTGGCCAGAAACGGCTGGATGACATTTGCATCCGTCAGTGCTGTAACAGTCACACTTTTGCTTGTCGGTATATTCGTCGTCCTGATGCTCAATATGAATAAAATAGCTTCTGATATTGAAAGAGATGTAGAGGTTCGGGTACTGGTAGAGTTGGGTACCGAAAAGCCTCAAGTGGAAGAATTGCAATCAAAGATTGAACAGATAGATGGAATTTCAAGCATTGAATTTTCTTCTAAAGAAGATGAACTTCGAAATCTCATGGAGGACATGGGAGAAGAAATGGGCTTGTTCGAACAGGATAATCCCCTATACGATGTTTATGTCGTAAAAGCGGAAAATCCGCTGGAAACCAAAAGGATTGCCAATGAAATTAAGAGTTTTGAAAACGTAAATGATGCGCTATATGGGGAAGCGAAGATCGAAAGGTTATTCAGCTTCTTGCAAATGAGTCGCAATGTTGGTTTGGTATTGATAATCGGACTCCTTTTCACGGCTATGTTCTTAATCTCCAATACTATTAAGATTACGATCGTTGCCCGCAGAAAAGAAATTGAGATCATGAAACTTGTCGGTGCTACAAACTGGTTTGTACGCTGGCCGTTCATCTTGGAAGGGTTATGGCTGGGTGTCCTCGGCTCTATCATTCCGATAGCAGTAATTTCAACAGGTTATTACTACGCCTATCAGTTCATTGAACCAAAGTTGCGAAACCATTTCATTCAGATATTGGAATATACCCCGTTCATTTATCAGGTAAACTTACTGATCATCCTAATGGGATGCTTGATCGGAGCATGGGGAAGCTTTATGTCCGTCAGAAAGTTTTTGAGAGTTTAATAGGTTGATAGAAGCCGAAAGGAGCATGTCGCTTGAAAAGGAAATCATTAGTTACTTTATCAATAGCTGCAACACTAACAATCGGAAGTCTTCAAACTACAGGGTTTACAGCCAGTGCCAATTCTTCACTGTCTGATTTAAAACATAAACACGAAGATGTTCAAAGCGAAAAAGAAGAGGTCAATTCAAAGATCGACGAAAAGACAAGTGAAATCAATGCCAACATCTCCCGTCAGGAAAAAATCAAAGCAGAGATTGCTGCTTTAGATACAAAGATCAGGGATACTGAAGATAGAATTAAAGAAAAAACAGCTGAAATCGATAAAACAACTGCAGAAATCGAGAAGCTGAAAGAAGAAATTAAAGTACTGGAAAATAAGATTGCTGAAAGAAATGAACTACTGAAAGAACGTGCCCGTTCCATGCAGGAAAAAGGCGGTTCTGCAAGTTACATGGATGTATTGCTTGGGGCGGAGAGCTTTGGTGACTTCATCAACCGTATCACGGCCGTTAATGCGATTGTAAGTGCGGATAAAAAGATCATTGAGGAGCAAAAAGCAGACCAGGCTCAGCTTGAGAAAACGAAAGCTGAAGTAGAGGACAAGCTTGCACAGCTTGAAGAAGCCAAAGCAAACCTTGTTTCTCTTAAGAAAGACCTTGACAGCCAAAAAGGCCAAAAGAATAAGTTGTTCAAAGAATTGGAAGCAGAACAAGAACAATTGAAAGAAGAGAAGACAGAGCTTGTAGCCCATGCGAATGAGCTTGCAGAGATGGAGAAGCAAATTGGCGGCCAGATCGAGGCAGAACAGGCCCGTCTAGCTGAACTTGCTCGTCAAAAAGAAATTGAGCGTCAGAAAAAGCTTGAAGCCCAGCGTAAAGCTGAAGCTGAACGACTTGCAGCCCAAAGAGCAGCAGAGGAGGCGGCAAGGCAGGCAGCTCAGCAAAGTTCAGGCGGAAGCAGCAGCGGATCTACAGTATCAACACCTGCCCCTGCACCGGCTCCGGTAGTAGAAGAAGGCAGATGGACAAGACCTTCTGCTGGATATATCACAACAGAATTCGGTTATGATGTTCTGAATGGAAAACCTCGTTATCACTATGGTGTGGATATCGCAGCAGGCGGCCATGTGCCGATCGTTGCGGCTGCAGACGGCTATGTCATCAAGAGCCATTACAGTTCAAGCTATGGAAATGTTGTATACATGACTCACTCGATCGATGGCCAGACGTTCACAACGGTTTATGCCCACATGTCAGGTTCGATGGTGAGCAGCGGACAGTTTGTTGAAAAAGGACAGAGAATCGGTACAATGGGTAACACAGGTTATTCCTTCGGTCAGCATCTTCACTTTGAGTTGCACCAGGGATCTTGGAATGCAAGCAAATCCAATGCGGTCAATCCGCGCAGATATATCAATATGTAATGAACACCCAAAACGCTGAAAAGGTTAACCTTTTCAGCGTTTTCTTACATATCCCGTAACAGCCAGAAATTCAAAAATGGCATGATACTGATAATGGTTGCCAGCACTCCCACCATTATTGCACCCAGTTTATTTTGGCCCTTCCAGATCAGCCTTGCATAACGCAAGCAATAGTAAGCTAAATAGAAACATAACATCAGGGTCAGCCAGAACATATGGTCACCACCATTAGTCTAAGATCATTTGTTTATCGCGCGGCCTCAGCAGTTTTCCGAAACCATCTAGTTTTACATGCATATTTACTTTCACTTCAGCGTTGGGATAGGATTTCATCCAATCATATTGCTGGTATTGCTGAAGGCTCAGGAATTTTCTCCTTGCTTTCAGGGACCAATTAAAAGCCTCTGCCTTTAATTCCTCCTGTGTTTTTTTCACCAGTTTGTCTGCCAGTGATTGAAATCTCTCTTCCATATATTGATCAAGCTCTTCTTGTTTTTTTAGATCTTCTACATAATTGATCATGCTTGGTATAGATAGAATCTTTACATCCAGCCACGCATCCACTGTAATAACTGGTTTTGGCTTGCTCACATCTACTTTTACATTTGTTTCAGTATTAGTGGCCTTACCGGTAATCCGGAATTTTTCTTCCAGGGGATCAGGGAAAGTAAAGGCGAGGTCCTTTGGAGTTAAGTGCTCTCTAAGGATAGTCATCATCCTGACTTCCTCTCCTGTCAAAGATCCTTCCATTTTCCCGTTGCGGAAGGCGGCGCTGCCTATGATTTGCACCGGAGTCCCCCCTTTTTTATAAAGTTCTCCAGGCAAGTAGTCATCTTCATTTTCCTTAATATCCAACTCAATTTCTTCAGCTGTCGTATATGTTGCCAGAGCAAGCCCTGAATCTGCTTCTATGTCATGAAGAAAATTCTGTAAGTCCGCCTTTGGGACCAGGGCATTCGTGTCCCACCTTCTGGAGATGAAATCATAGAACTTGTGCGGACTGGCTTCAAATACAGGTTTGTTGTTGCGAAGGTAATCACTGGCCCTCTCTTTGGAAACAAGAAGAATCATATCTCTTCTCGCCTGAGGGTCCCTGCCCAATGTGCCGATACTTTCAAGGAACTTATTTGACTTTGCGAAAGCTTCACTGACCACAAGGGCCTTGGTGTGATAAAAGTTAATGTTTCGTGTTTCCGCCACATTAAGCATATCCCTTGCCACAATGAGGTCAGGCATCCTGATAGTAATGGTCTTGAATTCTTCAGCACCTGGCTGGCTACCCGGATCTCCGGCTTGGGGGTCGGCCAACTGATAGGTGATGTCCAATCCTGTCGCCCCTTCTTCAGGGAGGTCGAGTCCGATGACAAGCACGAACCCTTCTTCTTCCACTTCAATTTTATCCGCACAGCCAGTCAGTATGGCCATGCACACCCCTAAAACAAGTAGATATCTCATTTCTTAAGTTCACCTCGCAGCTTAGCAACAAGTAAGAGAGTGATCGGGATAATAAAAAGCAGTACTGATGTAGTCAATAAGATAATGTTACTTCTAAGCAGCAATACGTTTTGTACCACATTTTCCGGAAGCAGTCCCAACATGATGGTAAGTCCCGCAAAAGGTAAGATGAGCGGCTCAAATTCCTTGATTTTAGCCGTATAAGCGAAAAAAGCGGTTGATATATAAAGATAGACAGCGAATCGGATTAGACTGGCCACACTCCAGAAAGCAAAGAATAATGCCTCTATATGTGAGACATATCTTCCAAAAGTAACCATCCTGGATATTTCATGAAACGGATAGGCGATAAATTCAATGGAAGGATAGTCAAAGTACATGATAAAGATGACCAAGAAAAACATTAACTCGAAAATTGAAACACCCAGGCCAAGCAGTGTTGCTTTTTTAAATGATTTGTAGTCCTTAAAAAAAGGAAAGAGAATCGAAAAAAACAGCAGGTCACTTGTGATAGAGGCATAGCTGGTTCCCTGAATGGCCACTTCCTTCAGTCCGTATCCTGTCAGCGGAAATAAATATCCAAAGTAAAGTTCACTCCATAAAAGCACTACTATAAAAAACAGCGATACTTTTATATAAGGGAATGTAATCCAGGCTGTTCTCCCAATAGCGAGAAGACCGCGATTAGCCAGGAAGTAGCTGGATCCCACCAGGACTAGAAAAAGTTGGGTAGAACTTGTTGATGGGAAATACATTGTATTAATAATATCCACATAGCTTCTGCTGTCTACAATCGTTGCAGAATAAGCTATCAGAAACAGGATCATTCCGATGAGGAACCCGAAGTATTTCCCTGTGACTTTATACGTGATATCAATGATATTCCGGTCGCCATAGTGCTTTAGCAGAATCAGGATGCAACTAAGCGGAATCAACATGATCAGCCCGGACACGAGCGGAATCATCCATGCCGCTTGCGCCGTCTGTTTATACAGCAGGGTTGCAGTCATATCCGTAAATTTGATGCCAAGGGTAATGGTGATGAGTGCAAACAGTTCACGGGCACCAAGCTTTCTGTCCTGAGGAGAAATCATTCGTTGCTGTCTCCTTTCGGCTTCTTCATTTTCTCTGCCTCAGTCGGAAAGACATTCAGGGGCCGCAGCCATTGTTTCCAGATTGGCGGACGGACAACAAAATCCTTCGAGGAAGGATAATGCGGTGCCATTGGTGAAAGGAATGGTACATCAAACGAAGTCAGGGTAGAGAGGTATCCAATGCATAAGGTGATACAGATACCTATACCCAAGAACCCCCATATGCTCCCGAACAGCAGAAAGATATAAGTGGACAGGCGGATCATATAACTGAAAGACAGATTGGGAATCGCGAATGAAGCCAATCCTGTAACAGCAATGACAATGACTAAGATAGGGCTGATGATATTTGCTTCAACCGCTGCCTGGCCTAAAATCAAAGCTCCGACAATCCCGATGGTAGGACCAATCGGACTCGGCACCCTTACGCCGCCTTCCCTGATCAGCTCAAAAGCTAAAAGAAGCATGATAACCTCGAAAATTGCTGGAAAGGGTACTTCTTCACGCGTGGAGGAGATGGCCAGCACCAAGTCGGTTGGGAGCATTTCAATATGGTAATTCGTGACCGCTATATAGATGGCCGGTGTCATAATGGTGATAAATATGGCCATCAATCGTAGGATCCTTGTGAAATTTCCATAAGGCCATCTTGCATAATAATCTTCTGATGTATGAAAAAAAGACCAAAACGTCACTGGCAGAATGAGGCTGCTCGGTGAGCTGTCCATCAATAGGACGACATGGCCTTCATTGATAAAGCTGACGGCTCTGTCCGGTCTTTCAGTATATAAGACAGTAGGTACCAGTGAATAAGGGCGTTCCTCTATATGCTGTTCAAGAAGACCAAGATTTTGAACTTCATCGGAATGGATCTGATTTAAGCGCTTTTTTATTTTTTCTACCAGATTTGGATTGGCGACATCATGCAAATATAAGAGTGCTACCTGGCTCAAGCCCTTTTCGCCGACGGTTACATATTCGGTCATAAGTTCAGCAGACCGCAATTGTTTTCGAATCAGGGAGATGTTGACGGAAATGGACTCAATGAAGGCTTCTTTCGGCCCTTTTAAGACCGCTTCATCTTCGGGCTTTTCCACTCCCCTTTTTTCAAACCCTCCTGTGCCAAACAGGTAAGCGTGATCCTCCCCTTCCACTAAAAGGGCGGAGTTTCCCATTAAAATATTGGATATGATGTTTTCATAATTGCATTCCTCTTTAATATCCTGTAACGGGATGCAATTGGAAAAAAAATCGAGGTTAAGCTGTTCCTCGGTATTTTGGTTAGGAAAAGGAGATATAAGGTTAGGGATCAGTTCTTTTTCAATGACCTGGCGCTGGCTCATTCCATTAAGAAAGAAGAGAACAGCCTTCCGGTTGAAAGCAGAAATGGTGAAAGGTCGAACCGCCAGATCCTGATTGACAGGATGGTTGAATGTCTCCCTCAATTTAGCCGCATTTTCTTTAAGAGAGTTGGACAGTCCTGAACAATCCTGCTTTCCCTTAGCATGGTCTTTTTGCCGATTATTTTTTAGCAATTCCACCACCTCCTTTACTGATTAGAATGTACAAGAATTACTTAGTTATGTAATTATTGGTTCCTGGTTGAAAGGTTGAAGAACAGTTATGTGTTGATTGCTGGTATGATATAAAATAGAAGATAAAACATTTAGTCAGGCAGGTGTAAGTTTGGAGTGGTATAGCATAGGAGCATTCAGTTTCCCCTCAACATGGGGTGCCTTGGTCGCAGCATTTTTCATTACAGGACTTTTTTTGAGGCTTTATTATGGGAAAGATCATTATGATTGGTTTGGAAATTCGGTCTTTTGGTTTATTCTGACCTGGAAGTTCAGCGTGATTTTGTTTGATTTTACGAGTGTCATCAATCAGCCGCTTTCAATACTGTATTTTAATGGAGGCATGAAGGGCTTTTGGCTTGGTATCGCAGTAGCCTTGATTTACATATACATCAAAGGAGAGAAGGAGCACCTCTTCAGTGCATGGGTTTTGGTTGTTCTCGTATATGAAGGGGCAGCGGAATTCCTTGCAGACAGTGCGTCGATTTTGAGTGCGGTCAATATTTTGGCTGGATTCATCCTTTTTTATCTTCTTTTGACAAAAGAGAAAAGGGAATTGTGGCTGGGGTTATTCATTGCATTGCAGATGCTTGTTAATTATGTGCAAGGTACATTGGTGTCTACGGAAAGTATGGCTTTTTTGATTGTGACGGCGGCAGTGCTGGCGATTTACAGATTAAGGAGGAATTCTCATGAATAAAAGAATACTGGGGATAGGGCTGGTATTGGTGCTTGTGGGCTTGTTTGTCGGCAATATCTTTATGAAGCAGGCGTCTAAAAAGGAAATGGAAAAGCAGGTGGCAGATCAATTGGAGGAGTCGGGGCTGGAGGTCGATTTCGGAAGTGATGGCCCCGGAGAAGGCGATGCCGCCCCGGATTTCACTTTAATGACATTGGAGGGAAAGGAAGTATCACTGTCTGACTATAAAGGAAAGAAAGTGATACTAAATTTCTGGGCAACCTGGTGTCCGCCGTGCAAAGCGGAGATGCCGCATATGCAGGAATATTATGAGGAGTATCATAAAAAAGCGAACGTTGAAATGCTGGCAGTCAATCTGACAACCATCGATGAAGGAAAGACCGCGATCAAAGAATTTGTGGAAGAATACGGACTGACATTTCCGATACTGCTGGATGAAGAAGGGACACAGGGGACCATCTATAAGGCTCAGACCATCCCTACCTCCTACATGATCGACACAAACGGAATCATCCAGCACAAAATCCTCGGCCCCATGAACAAAGAGATGATGATTCAATTGGTGAAATCCATGGATTAAAGGAGCGCTTTAATCCTTTAACGTGTAAAGAGGGACAGTCCCTTTTGCTGCTTTAAAGCGCCAAAAGGGACTGTCCCTCTTCGTGCGGTGATGCGTTAATACAGTAAAGAATGACAGGTGGAAATTACTGTCGTATAATGAGGAAAAGTGTTCTTACGAAAAGGGGATCTTCAGATGAAGTTTGACACAAAGGTCGTTCACAGCACATTACATAACCGCAGCATTAAAAGCAAGTCTACACCAATCTATCAGACCTCTGCATTTTCATTTACTTCCTTGGAGGAACTTGAAGGGTTCTATGAAGGGAAATCACCTTATCTTTACACAAGGTCCGGAAACCCGAATACCGATGAGCTGGGCGATATGGTGGCTGTCCTGGAAGGGGCTCCCTCTGGAGTAGCGGCCTCATCAGGTTTGGGCGCGATTCTTGCCGGAATTTTGGCTGTGGCTGAAAGCGAGGACCATATCATTGCCGCGGAAGATATTTACGGAGGGACTTACCAGCTTTTAAACGGAGAATTGAAGTCATTCGGAATCACCGTTTCTTTTGTCGATTTCAGCCACCCTCAGGAGATCGAAAACAATATTACTCCAAATACAAAGCTGCTTTATAGTGAAAGCATTACAAATCCCTTTTTAAGAGTGGAAAATATACAAGGGATGGTGTCAATAGCGAAAAAACACCACCTTTACACCATGATCGATAATACGTTTGCAACGCCATACCTGATGAATCCTTATAGGGACGGAGTGGACATTGTCGCTCACAGTGCAACAAAATATATCGGCGGGCACAGTGATGTGACAGCGGGCGTGACCGTTGGATCCGATGAACTGATCACAAATGCGAAAAACAAAGTCATCAACCTGGGGATCAATCTCAGCCCTCATGAAGCATGGCTGACGGTCAGGGGCTGCAAAACCCTATCGCTCCGCATGAAGCAGCAATGCGAGAATGCGAAGAAACTCGCACAAGCCCTAACAGGATATCAAGGGATAAAAACAGTCTATTACCCAATAAATGCCACGGAAAAAGGCAGCGGTGCCATCGTGACCATTGAACTTGCAGCACAGAATGATATCCACAAGTTTTTCACAGGCTTGGGCTGGGTGAAAATTGTCCCGACACTTGCCGGTGTGGAAACGACGGTATCTTATCCGCAGGGCACCTCTCACCGGGCCCTGTCACCGGAAGCCCGGGAGAAAATCGGGGTGAACTCACAAGTAGTCAGGATCTCTGTCGGAATAGAAGATGCAGAAGACATCATTGAGGCGTTCAAGGCCGCTGTGGATTCTTCAAAATAGCAGTCTAAGCCGCCCTGAAATGGAGCGAAGGGAAAGTGTAGGTGGCATCAACCTTTAATAATAAGGCTTCTAGTTGAAGGTGTTATTATTTATTTCTTAAAGATGATAAATTTTTATAGCTTTCATTTCATGTTCGATTGGAGCGGAAGGCGTGTGACCTCCTGCGGGACTAGCGGGACAGGTGAGACCCCCAATCCAGTTGCAGCGCCCAGCCCCTCGGGGTCAAATAACCCTCAGCGAATAAAAGGCAAGAGCCCCTTTTCTTCGCTGAGGAACATTTGCCTGTCGGGGCTGAACAGGGCGCTTCCACTTTTTCCACAGGCAAAGCCGAGGAGGCCAATCTAGCTCCAGCGGCCAGCGACTAGCAGATTTCGGTCTCTCTCCTTGCGATAAGTCATCATCGAATCACTATCGCTCTTCGTGATTCCTTTATCTCATGCGAGAGCCCTAAAATCTGTACGTCGCTGAACGGCCGCTTCCGCTTTCTAAATTCACCGCCCGCCCCGCGGAGTCGCACGCCTGTAGCGGAAATCAAAAATGAAAATATGATTGAGAAAACAAGATTGCTCAGGCGAAATAAATAAAAATTCAGAATAGTCATTGACCTGACAAAAATAGTCAGTTATAATCCAACTCATACGACATATACATTTTCATAAGCAAATCGATATCTCTTATCGAGAGCGGCGGAGGGAATAGGCCCGATGAAGCCCGGCAACCTACAGGCAGTTTCTGCTTGGAAAGGTGCTACATCCTACAGGCTCACAGAGTCTGGAAGATAAGAGGAGGAGCATTGACCTTTCAAGCCCTCTTCTTAGCGGAGAGGGCTTTTTTATATGGAAATTTCCTCTTCGCTTCCAGCCCAATTTTTATAAAAATTTGAGGAGGAATTATTTATGACCAATCATCAATTCGACCCGGAGACATTATTACTGCATGGAGGCCAGGAGCCGGACCCCGTTACGGGATCACGAGCGGTCCCTGTTTATCAAACGACATCCTACGTGTTTAAAGACACGGAGCACGCCCAAAATCTATTTTCCTTGAGTGAGCAGGGAAATATTTATACAAGAATCGGAAACCCGACGGTCGATGTGTTTGAAAAAAGGATTGCGCTGTTGGAAAAAGGGGTGGCGGCAGTGGCCGTTTCTTCCGGGATGGCGGCGATTTCCCTGGCGATTTTAAATATAGCAAGTGCAGGCGATGAGATTGTTGCTTCCTCCAAGCTATACGGAGGCACATATAATTTATTTGCGGTCACGCTGCCTCGCTACGGAATCAAGGTGAAATTCGTGGACAGCACGAATCCGGAAAATATTCGCGAGGCAATAACAGAAAAAACAAAGGCTGTTTTTGCAGAGACTATCGGAAACCCGGGGTTGAATGTGCTGGATATTGAGAAAGTGGCAGATATTGCCCACTCCAATGGTATACCGCTGATTATCGATAATACCTTCCCGTCACCGTATGGCTGCCAGCCGCTTCAATACGGAGCCGATGTCGTCATTCATTCGGCAACGAAATGGATTGGCGGCCACGGGACTGCAATCGGCGGAGTCATTGTCGACGGAGGCCGATTTGATTGGAACAGCCCTAAATTTAAAGATTTTACAGAGCCGGACCCAAGTTACAACGGCTTGCGGTATGTCGATGTTGGCGAAGCGGCTTTTGCCGTCAAATTACGGGTTCAGCTCCTGCGTGATCTTGGTGCCTGCTTAAGTCCGCATAATGCATTCCTGCTTTTACAGGGTCTTGAAACGCTGCATCTAAGAGTTCCAAAGCATAACAGCAATGCGTTGGAAATCGCCCGTTACCTGGAAAAGCATCCGTCTGTTGAATGGGTGAGCTATCCGGGACTCGCAGATCATCCATCCAATGCCCTGGCGGAAAAATACCTCTCTAATGGGCACGGTTCCATCGTTGTTTTCGGTATCAAAGGCGGAAGAGAAGCGGGCCGAAAACTGATCGATAATATCACTTTATGGTCCCATGTCGCCAATGTCGGCGATGCGAAGTCACTGATCATTCATCCTGCTTCTACAACGCATCAGCAGTTGAGTGCTGAGGACCTGAAAACAACGGGCGTCACGGAAGAACTCATCAGGCTTTCCGTTGGCTTGGAATCGGTCAAAGACCTGCAGGGAGACTTGGAGCAGGCCATCACAAAAGCGACGGCCGCCGCTGCCTCAGTTTAAAAAGATGAGTGAGTTCATCTATCAAACAGGCACCGTTCCGATAGGAGACCAGCTATTGGAAAGCGGGAAATTCCTGAGGAAAGCTGAACTGCGTTATGAAATCACCGGCAGGAAAACAGGGCTTGTCATTCTGGTCTGTCATGCTTTGACAGGGAGCCATCTCAGTGTCGGGACAGAGGAGCAGTCTGGATGGTGGAGGGGATTGATTGTCCCCTCCGGTTACGTCGATACAGACAAATTTCTAGTGATAACGTTCAATGTTTTAGGAGGCTGTGATGGGTCAACGGGCCCGGCTTCCGTCAACCCTGAAACCGGGAAACCCTATCATATGGCTTTTCCAGAATTGACTGTAAGGGATATTGTCAAAGCTCAGTATAAGGCCCTGGAGGAGCTTGGGGTATCTTCGCTGGAGGCGGTCATCGGCGGTTCGCTTGGAGGGATGCAGGCTCTGGAATGGGGACTGCTTTATCCATTGTTCGTCAAAAAAGTGTTCCTTCTGGCAAGCACACCTTTCTTTTCAGACTTTGGAATCGCCTTTAATGCTATTGGAAAAACCGCGATTATTTCCGACCCGAACTGGCGGGAGGGCAACTACGAGCGCCCTGCCGATGTTCTAGGTCTGAGAGTAGCGAGGATGGCCGGCATGGTGACGTACCGCTCACCGGAACTTTTTCAAAAAAGATTCAACCGCAGCAAAGCTTCCGAAGACCTTTATCAGGTAGAATCATACCTCGCTTACCAGGGGGAAAAGCTTGCCAACCGGTTCGACCCTAACAGTTATTTGTACTTGATGGCAGCAATGAACAGCCATGATATCGGCAGGGGCCGAGGCGGCTGGAAAGAAGCGGCGACACAGTTTCAGCCGCAGTTGGTTGCCTTGGGGTTCACCAACGATTTGATCTATCCTTCCCTTTTGATCAAGGAGTTTGCTGAACGGGTCCCCTATTCCCGCTTTTATGAAATAGAGACCCTTTTTGGTCATGATGGATTTTTAACAGAATTTGACAAGTGGGGAAACCTTATCAGCGAGCATCTGGAAAAATAGAAACGGAGAATCATAACTTGTCCCCCTCCGGCATATAGTTTCAATAGCAAAGACATCGCACCGCTTCCTGAGCGTTTTTTGTGTGGTGTCTTTTTTATCACAAAAATTTCAAGAATGGCTGTTGAAGCTTGTATATAGGAGGGAACGAAATGGAGCAGCGGAAAGGCCTTATCATCATAGCGGCCGCCTCCCTTTTGACGGGGGCGGGAGGTATGTATGGCGGTATGAGTTTACTGGAAGCATTCGATAGTGATATAGAGGATGAGGTTGCGGAAGGGGGCCCGTTAAGTGATCGTCTGCATAAAGTGGAAGTCGCTTATGACCTTATTGCGGATAAATATGTAGAGAAAGTGGACAAGGGAGAGCTGGTCGAAGGGGCGATTCAGGGAATGCTGGATACGCTGGGGGATCCCTATTCCGTGTATATGGATGCCAGCACCGCCGCGCAATTCAATGACTCTCTCGGCTCTTCTTTTGAAGGGATTGGAGCAGAAGTCACCGTGATGGATGGAAAGCTCCTGATTGTAGCACCATTCAAGGACTCTCCGGCTGAAAAGGCAGGTTTAAGGCCGAATGACCAAATCGTGAAGGTGGATGGAGAAAGTATCACCGGACTTGATTTGTACGAGGCCACATTGAAAATCCGTGGTGAAAAAGGTTCCTCCGTCGAATTGGAAATTGTGCGGGAAGGTCTGACCAACCCAATCAAAGTCAGTGTAAAAAGAGATGAAATTCCCTTGGAAACGGTTCATTCAGATCTAAAAGAGAAGAATGGCAAGCATTATGGAATCATAGAAGTTTCTTCTTTCTCTGAGAATACATCGAAGGATTTTAAAAAGCAGCTGGCCGGGCTTGAGGAACAGGGGCTTGCCGGACTGGTGATCGATGTGCGAGGCAACCCCGGCGGCTTGTTGACGAGCGTCAATGAAATGCTCGCTGAACTGGTAACGGAAGAAAAGCCGTATGTGCAGATCCAGGAGCGTAATGGCGATACCATGAAATATTACTCGGAAAATACAGAAAAGAAATCTTATCCAATCACTGTTCTGGTCGATGAGGGAAGCGCCTCGGCATCCGAAATCCTTGCAGGTGCCTTGAAGGAAGCGGGCGGCTACCCGCTGATTGGAACCAAGACTTTCGGCAAAGGGACGGTCCAGCAGCCGGTGCCGATGGGGGACGGAAGCAATATCAAGCTGACGATGTTCAAGTGGCTGACTCCTAAAGGGAACTGGATTCATAAAAAGGGAATCCAGCCGGATATCCCGGTCAAACAGCCTGCCTACTTCTACGCCCATCCTGTGGAAACGGAAAAGCCGCTCGTCCGGGAAATGAATAATGAACAAGTAAAGAATGCCCAGCAGATGCTTGAAGGTCTTGGATACAACCCGGGACGGACTGACGGATACTTCAACCAGGCAACGGAGGCAGCGGTCCGGGCCTTCCAACAGAAACATGAACTGGCAGCTACGGGGAAGGTTGACAGCGACACAGCCTCCAAGCTGCAGGAGGAAATTTATAAAGCGGTCAAAGATGAGAAGAATGATGTGCAGCTGAAGGCGGCCTTGGATTATTTGGAGAGAGTGAAATAAGAGTAAAAAACATGTGCTAAGTATTGATGAGAAGAAGCTCCGGAATCCCCGGGGCTTTTTAATAATATCGCTTTTTTAGTTCCTCTATCTCTCCTCCGGGAAACTCATTTCTGTTTAATTTTTCAAGGATAAAAGAAAGTGCTTTGAGACTATGACCGACCTGCTCTTCTGATAACACCCCTAAATGAAAAGCCTCATAAAACTCATCCATATCCACCACATGATAACTGCCGTCCGCAAAGACACGGATATCGATCAATAGGTCGTGGACACAAATCGATCCCTCCCGCTTCTTTTCATATTGGACAATGTCAATGAGCCAGCCTTCATGAGAACTTTTAAAGCCCCAGGAAAATTGAAGTCCCAGATCCATTAGATAAATGATGATAAATTTCTTAGGAGATTTTTCAGGCGGCAGTTCAATCACCAGCGATTCGTTCAGTTCGATAAAATCGGTGTGGATTTGCCTGATTCAAGGCGCGGTCTTCTTTTAACGAGATCGCCTTTTCAATCATTTCCGGGCTGTTCTTTTTGATATCTTCAGTATATTTTAATCCCCCATGTTCTCTTCCGACATGATTCCAATAAACGACGACATCCATTTGACAAACCTCCTGACAAACTTCATCTTTATCATTCGCCAGCACTCTGCAATTTCCTTTATATTTCCCGGGAAAAACTAGAGTTGTCGAGCAATGGAAAAATTAGTAGCTTGATAATGGGAAATTTAAATAGGTTTTACCGTGCCGATTTGTTAAAATAATAGAAAAGAGTAACACGTTGAGGATGGTGAAGACCATTGGTACAGCATTGGCTTGTGGAAATTTTGAAAGCAGGCGGCAAGCTGTTTTTGAATCCGCTATTATATTTTTCTATTATCATTGCCTTACTGAGCGGTTTCTTCCGTGTAAAACGGGAGAGACGGGAGCTTCATACCCGGATATTTGATATGTACCATGAGACACGGTTTTTATTTCCCTTGGGACTTCTGCTGGGTCTCGGCTTTTCGCTTCTGACAATCGGGGCAGGGCTTGTCATCCCATTTGGTAGCCTGCTTTTGATAGGAGCGGTCACAGTCCTGTTGGGGATCACCTTCAAAACAAGGCTGCTGACATCGGCGTATACTGTCGGGATTACTTATTTCCTGCTGTTGGCCATTCATTATTTTGAAGTGGAAATGCCGGTTCTTCATACATATTTCGAGCGACTGAATGAGGGCTTGCTGAATGCGGTTGTCGTTTTGTTGGGAACTTTGCTTTTGATAGAAGGCGTCCTGATCAGTCACAACGGCTGGAGAAAAACCTCTCCCCGATTAATAAGAAGTTCACGGGGCTTGAAAGTCGGTGCCCAGGAAGGAAAGAGGCTCTGGGTGGTGCCGATGTTTCTGCTAATTCCGGTGGGAACTTTGGATATGCCTTGGGCCTGGTGGCCGGTTTTCACTGTCGGTTCCCAAACATATTCACTGATTTTGTTTCCATTCTTAATCGGTTTCGGCCAGCTTGTCAGAAGCACTTTGCCGCACATCAGCATAAAAGAAACAGGCAACCGTGTTTTCTGGCTGGGTGCCCTTGTGTTAACCACAGCAGTAGCGGGTTATTTTGCTCCGCTGGTATCCATTGCTGGAGCTGTACTGGCGGTCGCTGGCCGGGAGTGGCTGGCTTACAGGCAGCGGGCGCAGGATAGTGAGAAAGCCTATTACTTCTCAAGAAAGTCAGAAGGATTGATGATTCTGGCCGTCCTTCCTGGTTCGCCTGCTGAGAAAATGTCCCTTGCTTCCGGAGAGGTGATCACAAAGGTGAACGGATTCCGTGTCCAAACGGAGGAACAGTTTTACGAAGCCCTTCAGCAGAACCGGGCATACTGTAAGCTGGAAGTGTTTGATACCAATGGACAAGTTCGTTTTGCGCAAGGTGCCTTATATGAGGGAGATCACCATGAACTTGGGATCATATTCGTTGAAGAAGACCGGGATTGGTCCTCTAAAGTCGGCCATCACTTTGTATAACAAAACAGGCCTTGTGGGAACATCCTTCTCATAAGGCTTTTGTTTAGGCTCTTTTCTAAAACTTTGTTGCTATTCAATAGTAAGTTCAAGAGATAAGACCAGAATTCACAGAAATTATCTTGATCAGCAAGAAAGAAAAGAGCTATTCACCCATTTCAGAGAGAAAAGCCCATGTACCCAAGGGAAAAATCCGGCCCTGTGGATTTTTCTGATAGCAACAATCTATACCAAAACAGCTTTTGTTTAACATAAGCCCGTTTTCAGAAAAAATTGTAACTTTATCCGATGATTAACGTCCACTTCTGTAAGTGTACTTATTTGAAAAAAAGGAGTGTTAGTGGATGATAAAAAAGTTGTTGGCTTTACTGGTTGTGTTTTTTGCGGTTGGAATGACGGCTGCTTGCGGAATGTCTGTGGAGCAGGGAGAGAATTCAGGTACTGAAGAAGTCGTAAATGGATCACGGGGTAATGGAGAAAATACGGAAGAAGACAGGGGGCAGGGAATCGTGGCAGGAGAAATAGAACCATCGATTGTTAAAAACGAAGACGGCCAGTTTGTTTATACCATCAAAAATCAAACAGAAAAAGAAGTAACGTTTGAGTTTACAAGCTCGCAGCGTTACGATTATGCGGTCAAAAATGCTTCGGGAGAGACCGTGTTCTTGTATTCCAGCGTTGCAGCCTTTATGCAGGTATTGGGAACGGAAACGCTCGCTCAGGGAGAAGAGCTTTCTTACACGATTGAACTTCCTCCGGCACAGGATTTTGAAGGAGGAACCACATTGGAGGTATGGCTGACTCCAAAAGGCGGCAAAACAGCCCCGGTTTCGATCCAACTGAATCCGAAGAGCTAGTACTGGCAGCAGTCCTGAAATCAGGGCTGCTGTTATTTTTATAGTTGTACTTTAGTACGTTAAAGCGCGAAGAGGGACAGTCCCTCTTCGTGCATTAACGCGTTAAAGTCATTAGAAATGGGGAGATGAGTTGGGAGATTTCACATTTATCAAAGGTTACAGAGATAATGAAGTTTTAAGGAACAGCTACAATCAATTGGCTTCGGACATTTTCGGCATCCATTTTGAAAAATGGTTCAAGCTTGGATTTTGGACAAATAAGTATGAACCTTATTCTTTTGTAGATGGCAGTAAGGTCATTGCCAATGTTTCAATCAATAAAATCAATATGGTCATCAGTGGGGAGAAGAAGAGTGCTGTGCAAATCGGTACAGTCATGACCCATCCGGACTATCGGGGCAAAGGTCTGTCGGCTGATCTGATGGAGAAAGTCTTGGAAGATGTTCAAGGTGTAGATTTGATTTATCTTTTTGCCAACAATACCGTCCTGGATTACTACCCTAGGTTCGGCTTCCATTCTGTGGAGGAACACCAGCCTGAGCTGAGGCTGAATGGCAAGGGGAAAGGGATTCCGCTTGAAAAGCTGGATGCCCATAAGGAAGAAGTATTGAACTTTATCTATCAGTCGGCAAAGAGTAGAACACCTGGTTCTGATACCTTCAGCACACTGGAGACTGCTGAATTACTGATGTTTTATTGTGCATATGTATTCCCTGATGATATTTATTATTGGAGCGAGAAAGAAATCATCTTTCTTATGAAAACCGAAGGGGACACCCTTCATGTATTTGATGTGATCAGTCAGAGAGAATTAAGTATTGAAGAGGTGGCTGCTGAAATTGCTTCACCTGATATAAAGACCGTTTACTTTCACTTCACGGTTCCGAGCGAATCAAGTGACATCACGACCACCCACTACAAAGGAGATGAAGTCCTTTTTGTGAAAACCGCCAACAGCTTGGTGCTTCCTGAAAACTTCAAACATCCGGTCACGTCACAAGCCTAAAAAGTCTCTTTTAAGGAAAGAGACTTTTTTCTTTCCTTTAGCCCTTTAAAGCGCGAAGAGGGACTGTCCCTCTTCGTGCTTTAAAGGATTAAAGTCCCTCTCTTTGTATGTTCTGGTGAGGTTCTGCCAAAGCTAACAATAAAAATGCGGCAGGAGGGAAATGGAATGGGACTTTGTGGATTCAGGAACAGGGAGCTATTTTTTGAAGATATCGGGGAAGGGACGCCGATCCTGTTGATCCATCCGCCGGGGCTGGGACGAAAGTCGTTTATTTACCAGAACCCCCTAAAGGAACAGTTCCGCTTGATCATTCCGGACCTCAGCGGACATGGAGATTCCTATAATGAAGAGGACTATATCAGCATTGATACATATGTGGAAGAAGTGAAGGCGATCCTCAAACATTTGAACATACCCAAATGTGTCCTCTTGGGGTATTCGGCCGGTGCTGTCATTGCCCAAGAGTTCACGTTTAAGTACTTGGATATGGTGGAACTCCTCGTTCTGGCAGGGGGATACCCCAAGGTGCAGACAGTCCGCTTAAAGGCAATGCATCTCCTTGGCATGAAGGCGATAAAAGAACGCCCGCAGCTGATCATAAAAGTGCTTTCCAAAGCTCATGCGAAGACGCCGGAGGCCGAGCAGGAGCTTTATGAACATATGGAAAAGGCCAATCGAAGCATTTGGTATCACTATTATAAACAGTCGCTCTATTATAATTGCACGGACCGAATTCTTGATTTAAAAGTTCCTCTTCTGCTTATTTATGGAGGAAAATCCGACTGGATCAATAATCAATATAAATTATACAAGCAACATCCCCGGCACGAGCTCGTCATAATTGAACACGCAAAGCACCAGCTTCCAACTCTCTTTTCGAACTCTTTTAACAAAGCGGTCTTCTACTATGTTAAAAAAATGTTGAACAGGGAATGAAAAGGAGTATAATGAATGAAACAAAAAAATAGAGACTAGTTTGCCAGGGAGGGGTATCATGGGGATTCATCATTATTTTAAAAGTCTTTCAGACGTAGAAAAACTTGTCCGCTGTCCGGGAAAATTCAAGTATCAGGACCATAATGTGGCAAGTCACTCTTTTAAAGTCACGAAGATTGCACAATTCCTAGGGACGGTGGAAGAACACAACGGAAATGCCGTCAACTGGAAGTCGCTATATGAAAAGGCGTTGAACCATGATTATGCGGAACTTTTTACAGGAGATATCAAAACTCCGGTAAAATATGCTTCTGAAGAATTGCGCAGGCTGTTCAGCGAAGTGGAGGATGAAATGATCACCAAATTCATAGATCAGGAATTCCCGGAAGAATATCAGGCTGTGTACCGTGAAAGGTTCAAAGAAGGTAAAGATTCCACCCTAGAAGGACGGATTCTCTCCGTCGCCGACAAGATTGACTTGCTTTATGAATCGTTCGGCGAAATTCAAAAGGGCAACCCTGAACCGCTGTTTTTGGAAATTTACGAAGAGGCGCTCGCCACAATCCTGAAGTTCCATGAGATGGACTCTGTACAGTACTTCCTCAATGACATCCTTCCGGAAATGCTTTCGGAAAAAAACATCCCGCATGAACAGCTCAGCGAAATGACAAAGAAAATCGTTGCGGGTTTCAACACTCCGTAAGAATAAACTATCTCTTTCCATTCGGTTTTTGGTAAAATGGACGTAATGGATGTTTTTTGAGGAGAGAGTAAAATGGTTTCGAAATATATATTGGGCATATTCCTGCCTGGACTGCTCGTGGTCCTGTTTACGAGAGTAACCTACAGTCATATCGTCGGCTTGTTGTTGACGGTCGCTTTGATAGCAGCTTCCGTTTATAAAGGCTACACCGACACCTGGGGACTGATCGTTGTGGATGCCGCATCCCTGACAGCAGGTTTTTGGTACAGCAATCGAATGAGAAAAAAAGCGAGAAATCGCAGCTAAAGCCCTGATCTTATCAGGTGCTTTTTTATTTTGTAGGCTCTGTTAGTTGATAATGTTGTTATTTAGATTTATAAGAAACACTATAGGTATTAGTACGCTTGCACTCGAACATCAGTTGATATGATAAGCAACTGGAAGCCGTCTGCAGGAGCTACTTTATAGACCTAAATTTAGAGTGACATAATGTACGATTGGAGCGGAAGGTGTGCGACCTCCTGCGGGATTAGCGGGACAGGTGAGACCCCGCAGG
The DNA here is from genome assembly GCF_046237645.1 of Rossellomorea sedimentorum. Lineage (GTDB taxonomy): Bacteria > Bacillota > Bacilli > Bacillales > Bacillaceae_B > Rossellomorea > Rossellomorea sedimentorum. The sequence continues at coordinate 3,656,762 of NZ_CP143546.1, read as the reverse complement.
CGAAGCCGAGGAGGCTCACCGCCCGCCCCGCGGAGTCGCTCGCCTGGAGTGGAAATCACATACCTTTTTTAAAAATAGGTGAAAAACAACATTACTCTTTAACACAGCCATTTTGTAAAGGCTCTTTTCTAAAACTTTGTTTGTTGTTATTTACTATGAAGTTCATGAGATATAACGATTATTCACAGAAATGTTCTCGGTAAACAAGAAAGAAAAGAGCTAATCACCTTGTTCAGTTAGATAAGCCTTTGTACCCGAGGGGAAAATCCGGCCTTTTGGATTTTTCCGATAGCAACATTCTATACGAATACAGCTTTTGTAAAAGTCAGGTCGTGCTGTTAAACATCATTAAAGTGGATAACTACCTAAAGTTTGTGGACAAAACATGGTTATCAACAGAATATTGTTGATTAAAGCGTTTTCTTTTAAATAACACTAACGTAAAAGAAACTTATCAACATAAAATCCACAAAAACAACAACATATCCACAGAGTTACTAACAATTTTATCAACAAGGGGAACAAATCTTTTTCTAGAACTTCTTATGTATCTGGAAAAAGGAGAGATCGACAATGGACCAACGGCTTATTTCATGGGTGGAAGAGATACGAAATAAAAACCATAGTTCCGGGGCAGCACTGCTTATCATGCAAGATAACCAGACCGTCCTGGAGCACTACAGCGGGACCCAATCCAACACACCGACTGCCCTGCCTGTCACCAGCGGGACGAGGTTCAATATTGCCTCTGCCCGAAAAAGCTACCTGGGGCTGGCGGCGGCCTATGCTGTCTATGAAGGCAAGATTGTAAGCATTGATGCCCCGGCTGTGGATTATTTTCCGGAATGGGACCGTGATCTGTTGAGGGGAGTGACAATCCGGCACCTCATCACTCATTCCCACGGTCTTCATTTAACAGAGGAAGATACCCCATACAGGGAGTTCCCCCCAGGTGAAGACTGGGCGTATAGGGGAATAAATATATTGATGATGACCGAGTTGGTTGCAAGACTGTACGGAAAAAGTTTTCCACAGCTTCTTCAAGAAAGGGTGTTTGAACCACTGGGCTTCACTGAAACAGGGTGGGAAGTAACCCCTGGCGAGAATCTGGCAGAAGTCATTGTGAATCCTGCTGAAAAAGCCATCTCCAGTTTGGGCACAGCCGGGGATGGAAGCGAGTCGAATCTTTTCGTCTCTGCCAGGGAGCTGGCACTCTGGGGGAATTTACACCTCAATATGGGAAAAGACGCGGATGGCAGACAAGTCGTTCCCTCAGAAGTGATAAAACTCGTCACTTCCATTCAAAGTCCCCCATATGAAAAAAGAGATCTGCCTCAAAACGGATTCTTCTGGTATGTACAGGGGGAGCCGGCAGCCAGAAGTGAATTAGGTGAGCGGGTATCAAAGGGATCTTATCAGATTCTTGGTGTGACGGGTCCAACCGTTTTGGTCATGCCGGAACTTAACGCAGTTGTCGTTAAAATGTATAACAAACGGTACAATTACGGCGGCGACCATTATCTTCACTATTTAAGAGAGTTCAGCAACCTTGCAGCTGACGGTTTAAAAGGGGAAAGAGTCCGATGACAAAATGGGTTAGAAGGATAATAGAAACACCAAGAGGTTCATTTGAAATTTTTACAGCAGGAGAAGGAAATCCGGTGTGTGTCACCCATCACTACTCTGTTTTCAATGAGACCGGAGATTATTTTGCTGATGAATTCACGAACACCCATCAGGTCATTCTAGTGAACCTGCGGGAAGCCGGAAACTCGGAAAAGGCCCACGAACATTACCAGCTCAGCATGCTGGAGACGATATTTGATCTTGAAGCAATCAGGGAGGCGCTTGGATACAACCAATGGATTTTTGCCGGTCACTCGACGGGCGGAATGCTCGGCATTGTGTATGGAATCTATTTTTCTGACAGCCTTGCAGGGTTGGTGGCAGTTGGGGCTGCGGCAAGGGACTACTATACCTTTTCAAAAGAATGCATCTACCATTCCGCTCACCCCCTATTTCAGGTTATGCAGGACTATAATGAGAAAATGAAACGGGATGATTTATCCACAGGTGAAAGGAAAGAGATTTCTATACAGCGGACAAAGTTATCTCTCTATCATCCTGACCACTACCATGACTACTTCAATAAAAATATACATAAAGGACTATCGGCCATCCGCATGAATTTTATGAACAGGGAGCTGCAAATGTTCGATGTTACACGGAAATTGAAGTTGATTACAGCACCGGTTCTGATCATGTGTGGAAAACACGATGTCCAGTGTCCGCTGGAATTCTCCGAGGAAATGGCGGAAGGAATTCCGAATGCGGAGCTGTCCATTTTTGAAAGAAGCGGCCATTACCCGTTTTTGGAAGAGAAAGAACTTTTTCATGAAAAAGTATCTTTGTTTATGGAGAGAATCTGACTGACCGGGCATCCGGTCTCTTTTTTTTATGTCACCACAACTAGGGATAATAGGTAATGAGAGAGATCCAGGAAGACCTTGATCTCCTGGGTGATAGGCTGGACAAGGAAAGCTAAGCAAAAGCAGGTGTACCTCCCTTCACGGTGGGCGTGCACGTCTACCTGAAGCATGTTCTGCACCTTCTTGTACTTTCCGAAAAGCCACATATTTCAGATGTAAGAAAAGCGAACTTTTGTTCGTTTATTATTGGTTTTTCCTGCTGAACCTGTGGTAGAATGAGAATTATGTAAAGAGAGGCTTTAGAGAAGGAACATACAGGGTATATTTGATATAGATAAGTCTATTCGAACGGGAGGCAGGATGGTGAAAGATCAATTTCAATTACAATCCAATTATCAGCCGCAGGGGGACCAGCCGGCAGCCATCAAGGAAATCGCCCAGGGCATCCGCGATGGAAAAAGGCATCAGACACTCTTGGGGGCAACAGGGACAGGAAAAACGTTTACTGTTTCCAACGTCATCAAGGAAGTCAATAAGCCGACATTGGTCATAGCTCATAATAAAACACTTGCCGGACAGCTTTACAGCGAGTTCAAAGAGTTTTTCCCCGACAATGCGGTTGAATATTTTGTCAGTTATTACGATTATTATCAGCCGGAAGCTTATGTTCCACAGACAGATACATTTATAGAAAAAGATGCAAGCATTAATGATGAGATCGACAAACTGCGGCACTCGGCAACATCCGCATTGTTTGAGCGGAAAGATGTCATCATCATTGCCAGCGTCTCCTGTATATACGGTCTCGGTTCGCCAGAGGAATACCGGGATCTTGTTGTCTCATTAAGAGTAGGGATGGAGATTGAACGGAACCAGCTGCTGCGCAAGCTTGTCGATGTTCAATATGCACGGAATGATATCGACTTTAAACGCGGAACATTCAGGGTCCGCGGTGATGTTGTGGAGATCTTCCCTGCTTCAAGGGACGAGCATTGTATGCGGGTGGAGTTCTTCGGAGACGAAATCGACCGGATACGGGAAGTGGATTCACTTACCGGTGAAATCATCGGCGAGCGGGATCATGTTGCGATTTTCCCGGCATCCCACTTCGTTACCCGTGAGGAAAAAATGAGGATCGCCATTGGAAACATAGAGCAGGAACTCGAAGAACAGCTGAAAGTGATGAGGGAAGAAAACAAACTTCTTGAAGCGCAGCGCCTGGAACAACGAACAAGGTATGACCTTGAAATGATGAGGGAAATGGGCTTCTGCTCAGGCATCGAGAACTACTCCCGCCATTTGACTCTGCGTCCCGCCGGATCGACACCTTATACACTCCTGGACTATTTTCCGGAAGACTTTTTGATTGTCATCGATGAGTCCCACGTGACGCTTCCGCAGATCAGGGGGATGTTCAACGGTGACCAGGCACGGAAGAAAGTACTGGTGGATCACGGATTCAGACTGCCGTCGGCTATGGACAACCGCCCGCTTAAATTTGATGAATTTGAACAGAAAGCGAACCAGCTCGTTTATGTTTCGGCGACACCGGGGCCATATGAAGAAGAACACACCCCTGAAATGATCCAGCAAATCATCCGTCCTACAGGCTTGCTGGATCCGACGATCGACGTCCGCCCGATAGAAGGGCAGATTGATGATCTCATCGGGGAAATCAATGAGCGGATTGACAAAAATGAACGTGTACTTGTGACGACATTGACGAAAAAAATGTCTGAAGACCTGTCGGCATATTTGAAGGAAATTGGAATCAAGGTGCAGTATCTTCATTCCGAAATCAAGACCCTTGAGCGGATTGAGATCATCAGGGACCTCCGGATGGGCAAATACGATGTCCTCGTCGGAATCAACCTGTTGAGAGAGGGACTGGATATTCCGGAAGTTTCCCTCGTCACGATTCTGGATGCTGATAAGGAAGGGTTCCTCCGTTCCGAACGGTCCCTCATCCAGACAATCGGCCGTGCTGCCCGTAACGCCAACGGTCATGTCATCATGTATGCGGATAAAGTTACTGATTCGATGCAAAAGGCTCTGGATGAAACGAAGCGCCGCCGTGAAATTCAGATCGAATATAATGAAAAGCACGGGATCACCCCGCAGACAATCAAGAAAAATATCCCGAATCTCATCCGTGCTACCCATGCGGCCGAAGAGCAGGCGGAATATGAAGGTCCGCAAAAGAAAGTGGCAAAGCTTACGAAACCAGAGAGAGAAAAGCTTATTGCAAGCTTAGAAGGAGAAATGAAGGAAGCAGCGAGAGCGTTGGACTTCGAACGTGCCGCACAGCTGCGTGACACGATTCTAGAGTTAAAAGCGGAAGGATGACCTGAAATGGCTAAAGATCAAATTGTAGTACAAGGAGCAAGGGCTCATAATTTGAAAAATATAGATGTGACCATTCCAAGGGATAAGCTTGTCGTATTGACGGGCTTATCGGGGTCGGGAAAATCCTCTTTGGCCTTCGACACCATATACGCAGAGGGTCAGAGAAGGTATGTCGAATCGCTGTCTGCTTATGCAAGGCAGTTTCTCGGTCAAATGGACAAACCGGATGTCGATGCAATCGAAGGGCTGTCTCCGGCCATTTCGATCGACCAAAAGACGACGAGCAGAAACCCCCGCTCCACGGTTGGAACGGTAACAGAAATTTATGACTATCTGCGCTTGTTATATGCCCGTGTCGGAAGGCCGATCTGTCCGATTCACGGAATTGAGATAAGCTCACAGACCATACAGCAAATGGTCGACAGGATCATGGAATATCCCGAACGGACAAAGCTGCAGGTGTTAGCACCTATCGTTTCCGGTCGGAAAGGTACTCATGCCAAAACACTTGAAGATATTAAAAAGCAAGGGTATGTAAGGGTGCGTGTCGACGGAGAAGTGCTTGATCTCGGGGATGAGATTGAACTTGAAAAGAATAAGAAACATGACATTGAAGTCATCATAGACCGGGTAGTCGTAAAAGACGGTGTGGAGGCGCGCCTGTCTGATTCACTTGAAACAGCGCTGCGCCTTGCGGATGGAAGAGTCATCATCGATGTAGTTGGTGAAGAGGAATTATTGTTCAGTGAGCATCATGCCTGCCCTCAGTGCGGATTCTCCATCGGTGAACTGGAACCGAGAATGTTTTCATTCAACAGCCCGTTTGGCGCCTGCCCAAGCTGTGATGGTCTTGGGTCAAAATTGGAAGTGGACGAAGAGCTGATCATTCCGATATGGGACAAGACCCTGAATGAAAATGCGATTGCCCCATGGGAACCGACGAGCTCTCAATATTACCCGCAATTATTGAAAGCAGTCTGCAATCACTTTGGCATCGACATGGATGTCCCTGTAAAAGACCTGCCGAAACATCAGCTCGATAAAGTTCTATACGGTTCCAAAGGGGAAGAAGTTTATTTCCGTTATGAAAATGACTTCGGTCAGGTCAGGGAGAATTATATTCAGTTCGAAGGCGTCATTCATAACGTGGAACGCCGATATAAAGAAACAAGTTCAGATTTTATCCGTGAACAAATGGAGAAATACATGGCGCAGCAGCCATGTCCGAAGTGTAAAGGACACCGTTTGAAACCGGAAAGCCTTGCAGTGAAAGTAGACGCGCTTCATATCGGTGAAGTGACGTCCTTTTCCATAGAAGAAGCAGAAGCGTTCTTCGCTAAGCTGGAACTGACGGAAAAAGAAATGAAAATTGCCAACTTGATTCTGCGTGAAATTCGCGAAAGACTCGGTTTCCTGGTGAACGTCGGATTGGATTACCTGACACTAAGCCGTTCAGCCGGGACTCTTTCCGGAGGAGAAGCGCAGCGTATCAGGCTCGCGACCCAGATTGGATCCAGATTAACTGGTGTGCTTTACATCCTCGATGAGCCTTCCATCGGGCTTCATCAGCGTGACAATGACCGCTTGATTTCCACCCTGCAGAATATGCGGGACATCGGGAATACCCTGATAGTCGTTGAACACGATGAAGATACAATGCTTGCGGCGGATTACCTTATCGATGTCGGACCGGGAGCAGGAGTCCACGGGGGAGATATCGTTTCTGCCGGAACTCCGCAGGAAGTCATGGAGGATGACCAATCCTTGACAGGTCAATATCTCAGCGGCAAAAAGTTTATCCCTTTGCCGGTTGAGCGCAGAAAAACGGATGGCCGCTTTCTTGAGGTAGTTGGTGCAAAAGAAAATAATCTTAGGAATGTCAAAGTGAAAATCCCTTTAGGCATCTTCACTTCTGTGACAGGGGTATCAGGATCAGGGAAAAGTACGCTGATCAATGAAATCCTGCACAAGTCCCTCGCCCAGCAGCTTCATAAGGCAAAATCCAAACCGGGCGAACATAAGCAAATCAAAGGTGTAGAGCATCTTGATAAAGTGATTGATATCGATCAGTCGCCGATTGGAAGAACACCAAGATCCAATCCTGCAACCTACACCGGTGTATTTGATGATATCCGGGATGTTTTTGCGAGTACGAATGAAGCTAAAGTACGCGGTTATAAAAAAGGCCGTTTCAGCTTCAATGTAAAAGGCGGCCGCTGTGAAGCATGCCGCGGAGATGGAATCATCAAGATTGAAATGCACTTCCTTCCAGATGTATACGTGCCGTGCGAAGTCTGCCACGGTAAACGTTATAACCGGGAGACTCTGGAAGTGACCTATAAAGGAAAAAATATTGCAGATGTACTGGAAATGACGATAGAGGATGCTCTGCAATTCTTTGAAAATATACCGAAAATCAAGCGCAAGCTGCAGACAATCGCAGACGTTGGCCTTGGTTATATCAAGCTCGGGCAGCCTGCCACCACTCTATCTGGAGGGGAAGCGCAGCGTGTGAAGCTGGCTTCAGAGCTCCACCGCCGTTCGACAGGCCGGTCACTCTATATCCTCGACGAGCCGACCACTGGACTTCATGTGGATGATATTTCACGTCTGCTGGTCGTTCTTCAGCGACTGGTCGAAAATGGAGATACTGTCCTTGTCATTGAGCATAACCTCGATGTCATCAAAGCTTCGGACTATATCATTGACCTCGGCCCTGAAGGTGGAGACAAAGGCGGCACAATTGTCGCCTCGGGAACTCCTGAAAAAGTGGCAGAAGTACCGGAATCTTATACAGGCAAATACCTGAAGCCGATCCTTGAACGTGACAGAGACAGGATGAAAAAACGCATCAAAGAAAAAGAAGAAGTCGGCAGCAGCCGGTGATCAATGCAAAACAGCCCTCAGCAAATGAGGGCTGTTTTTTTGGGGGCGGTCACTTTAACACTTTAAAGCGCGAAGAGGGACAGTCCCTCTTAGTGCTTTACCGCGTTAACGTATAAAAAGGGACTGTCCCTTTCAGTGCGGTAAAGGAGTGAAGTGTAAAAGCACATCCCGGTACGTAGCGTTTCTCAGCCTAAAGGTGGAGGGAAGAATATCACAGGTGTGGGATGATAGGTATACAGAAAACAAAATTTACTTCAACGATGAAACCTTTAAGGAGTCACTTCGTAAATATTACTATCAGAGAGGAGTGACGTCCTTGGAGACTAACAGATTGCTTTCATCACTTTGTTATTTCAGCATCTTTTTTGCTGGATTCATTTTTCCGATTATCGTCTATTTTTTATCAACGGACCCAGATACGAAAAGGCATGCAAAATCAGCTTTCATTTCCCACCTGCTGCCTTTGATTGCCCTGCCGCTCGTGATTGCCGGAATTTTCTTTGACATCGGTATCTTATCAACGGGAAGCGGTTTACCGATTTTCATCTTCCTTGCCACAGGTTTTTCGCTGCTTGTTTCATTTGTTGTAGTTATATGGAACGTGTATAAGGGAATTAAAGTACTGTTATAACTTAGAAGGAGTGAAGAAGGATGAACGAAGAACGTAAACGCATATTGGAAATGGTTGAAAAAGGACAGCTGTCTACAAAAGAAGCATTGACATTGCTTGAAGCCTTGGATAAAGAAGGAGAAGCATCAAAGGCGAAGTCCACTTATAAAGAGAAGGAGCCGGACCTGCTGGATGATCTGGCTTCTATCTTCACGGGAGAAAAAACAAGTGGAGAAAAATCTTCCGACACATTCAACAATGGAAAAGACAGACTCATTGATTTTTTCCAGTCTGCTTTAAATAAAGTGAAAAACTTTGATTTGGACTTTGAATTTAATAAATCCATTGAACTTTCGCATGTTTTTCAGGAAACAGAGGTTGAGTCCCTGAAAGAGATTGCAGTCGATGTGGCGAACGGTAAAGTGGAGGTCCTTCCTTGGGACCAAAATGAAGTAAGAGTCGAGTGCCAGGTAAAAGTCTACCGGACGGATGACCTTGAAGAAGCTCGAGGATCGTTCCTCGGCAACACAGACTTTTATATTGAAAATGGTAAACTGCGGCTATCCACAGAGTTGAAGTGGATGAAGGTGAACTCGAAAATCTATGTTCCACAATCGAAGTATGAGAAAGTGTCGGTCAAAGTTTTGAACGGCTCGGTGAATTCAGAGCGGATGGAAGCTGACTCGTTTAAAGTGCGTTCAGGCAACGGAAAAGTAGAGTTGAAGGACATGACGGCAAAAAAGATTGAGGTCGACACATCAAACGGGGCGATTCATCTTGCTAATATCTACTCAGACAGTGTGGAAGCAGAGTCCATCAACGGAAAAGTATACTTGGAAGGTGACATCAAGGTGACAGATCTTCAGTCACTGAACGGCACCATCGTCTGCAGTTTGAGAGGCGACAGGGCGGACACCCTTCATGCGAAGGCCGTGACTGGAGGAGTTGACTTGTACGTACCTGAGTCCCTCGGATTGAAAGGGGAAGCAAAGTCCAATCTCGGCAGTTTCAAGATTGAGATGGAGGGTATTAATATAGTAGAAGAAAAAAATGAAGTGGTACAAAAGCATGTTCACTTTTCTAAGGAAAGTGAGTCTGGTCGAAAGCTTCATATCTTTGCTCACACAAAAACAGGTTCTGTCCTCATAAAAAAGTCAGAAAATCAGTATGATATGCAGGACAAAACATAAGATGTAAGAGAGGATGATAACGAATGGCACTAGCGCGTTCTAGAACAAATAAGGTCTTGGCAGGAGTACTTGGCGGTATCGCGGAACGTACCGGCATGAGTGCAAACATACTGAGGATCATCTTTGTCATTCTCCTGATCCCGACAGGATTCTTTCCGTTAGGTCTCGCGTACCTTATCGCTGCGTTTGTACTCCCTAAAAAATAAAAAGGGGTATAATTTGAATGAGATGGCTGATCGGAATATTAATCAATGCGGTGGTCTTTGTCAGCCTTGCCGGTTACTTTGATGGATTTGAAGTATCCAGTTTCGGAGCGGCAGTCCTTGCCAGTTTCATTCTGGCTGTCTTAAATATACTGGTAAAGCCGATTCTGATTCTCCTGACACTGCCCGCCACCATTTTAACCCTAGGGCTGTTCCTGTTTGTCATTAATGCGGTCACGTTATTGCTGACCGAAGGACTTATGGGGGCCAGCTTTGAGATCGATGGATTCGGGATGGCTTTACTTGCCGCGATTATCCTGTCCATCGTCAATCTTGTGGTTCAAAAAGCCGTGATTGACCCGATGAAACAAAGAAAAGAGTGAGAGGCATTAAATTGCCCTCACTCTTTTTCGTTATGGAAGCATTCTACTAGTCTTAGGAAGAAATTTAGAAAAAAGCCGATGATGATATCCTAAAATTTCTACAAACGGTGGCTGTTAAATTATAATTTGCCGCCTACGTGATGCTCCGCTTTTTTACATTGAGCTCTGAAAGGCCCGGCAGTTTTTTCGGAAATTCACCTACATTTCCTCACAAAACACACTCTGTGACTCTTTGCTCCTTCTTATCATTCACGTGAAATAAACGATTCAAACCCAGCCTTTTTCAAACGCGAAACTAAAACTTCGGCATTTTCTCTTGTTGAAAACGCTCCGGCCTGTACTTTGTACAAGAAGCTTTTATCTTTCTTTTTCTTTAGTCTGTAGAAGTCCGCTAGTGCCAGGGCAATCGCCTGACCGCAGGTGTTGCGGTATACAGGGGATTGAAGCAGCTCGGCCTCTTTCCTGTTTGTCATAAAACCGCACTCCACCAGTACCGCGGTCATTTCAGTTTCTCTTAATACATGAAAATCGGCAGTCTTCACACCCCGGTTCACCAGACCGGTCATCGCTGCAAGTCTGTTTTGTATAGTATTCGCCAGCCGGACTGCCGCTTGGGGGTTCGTCAGGTGCACGTAGGTTTCTACTCCTCGAGCTTCATTCCAGCCGCTGCCGAAAGCATTTGCGTGAATGGAGATAAATACATCAGCCTTTATAAAGTTGGCCCAGTCGGTCCTTTGATCCAAACTGACATCCTTATGATCAGAATGGGTAAAGAAGACTTCCGTATTTTCATAGGAGAGCAGGTTCTTTTTTACAGACTGGGCGGCAGCCCTGTTAAACTCATACTCCCTCATTCCGGATGGGCTCCGTTTTCCCGGCGTACTGTATCCGTGACCGGCATCAATGATAATTTTCATTTTTTTAACCTCCCTATCCAATTTTCACTTGTTATATAGGAAACAAAGAACATATTGGACACCTCTTTGGCGAATATAGGTCTGCCAAGGTGGTAGTTCCCCTTGGAAAAGTGCTAAAATGAGTTAGAATAATTTCTTTAAGGCAGTTTGCGCCAAGACTGTTATGAGGCGGGAACGGCTGGTTAAGAAAAAACGTCCAAAAACGTTAGGTATATATAAAGTTTGCAGATGAAAAAGGAGGACTTCTTTTTGGCAAAAGTACGCGCAAAAGACATTATTGAGAAGTTTGATCTTGAATTAGTAAGCGGTGAGGAAGGACTGCACCGCCCGATTGTGACAAGTGATATTTCACGTCCAGGTTTGGAGATGGCGGGTTATTTTAACTATTACCCGGCAGACAGAATTCAGCTGCTTGGTAAAACGGAATTGTCTTTCTTGGAAAAGCTGGATGATACACAGCGAAAATCAAGGATGGATCAGTTATGTACTGATATTACACCGGGAATAATCATCAGCAGGGACATGCCGATTCCTCAGGAACTAGTAGATGCTTCTAACCGGAATGATGTGCCTGTGATGAGGACTCCGTTGAAAACGACGCGTTTCTCGAGCCGGCTGACCAATTACCTTGAAAGTAAATTGGCCCCGACAACCGCCATCCATGGTGTGTTAGTTGATATTTATGGTGTCGGCGTATTGATTACAGGGAAAAGCGGCGTTGGTAAAAGTGAAACGGCGCTTGAACTTGTAAAAAGAGGCCACCGCCTTGTTGCCGATGACTGCGTGGAAATTCGCCAGGAAGATACGGATACGCTGGTCGGAAGTTCACCTGACCTCATCGAGCATCTGCTGGAAATTCGCGGGCTCGGCATCATCAATGTGATGACCCTGTTTGGGGCTGGAGCGGTCAGAAGCTACAAGCGGATCACCCTCTGCATCAATTTAGAGCTTTGGGATAAATCCAAACAATATGACCGGCTTGGACTGGATGAAGAAAAAATGAGAATCATTGATACCGATATTACGAAATTGACGGTTCCGGTCCGCCCTGGTCGTAACCTTGCCGTCATCATAGAAGTGGCTGCAATGAACTTCCGCCTGAAAAGAATGGGAGTCAACGCTGCCGAACAATTCACGAACCGCCTGAGTGACGTCATTGATGAAGGCGACCAGGAAGATTTCTAAAACACGCTTTACTACTTTAAAGCACTAAGAGGGACAGTCCCTCTTAGTGCACTAACGCGTTACCGCGGAATAGGGGACAGTCCCTTTTATGGCGTTAATGTGCTAAAGGATATTACTTTGAGTTGAAGAATGGGAGTGTTTGAGTTATGGAGTCAACGATTAGACCGCTTGATCCGATTGCGTTTGAGTTTGGCCCGCTGCAGGTTCACTGGTACGGGCTCATCATCGGGTTGGGGATTGCATTGGCGTTATATTTGGCTGTCAAGGAGAGCGACCGCCTGGGGCTGCCTAAAGATACATTCATTGATTTGATTGTCTGGGCGATTCCGATTGCCATCATTTCAGCCCGCATTTACTATGTCGCTTTTGAGTGGGATTATTATTCACAGAACCCGGGCGATATCATCAAGATATGGAACGGCGGAATTGCCATCCACGGTGCCCTGATCGGATCGGTTGCGACGGCTTACTTTTTTGCCAAAGCTAAGGGACTTTCTTTCTGGAAGATCGCTGATATTGCAGCACCAAGCATCATCCTCGGCCAGGCAATCGGCCGCTGGGGGAACTTCATGAACCAGGAGGCCCACGGTGGAGAAGTGAGCAGGCAGTTCTTGGAGAATTTGATGCTGCCTGAGTTTATCATTAATCAAATGTATATTAATGGCACGTACTACCATCCGACTTTTTTATATGAATCACTATGGAATATTGCCGGTTTCATTTTACTGCTGGTCATCCGCCGGAAACTGAATCTGCGTGTCGGGGAACTTTTCCTTTCTTATGTCATCTGGTATTCTATCGGCCGTTTCTTCATTGAAGCCATGCGTACCGACAGCTTGATGCTGACTGAATATCTGCGTATTGCCCAAGTGATTTCAATCGTATTGATTGTGCTGGCAGTGGGATTGTGGATCTTCAGAAGAATGAAAGGTTATGCAGCTAAACCTTATAACGACGTAGAAGCCTAGAGAATAATGGAACAAAGGGAGTATGGAGCATGCTTGGAACATCGATTAAAAACGGTTCAATTGCAGGCTTGAAGACAACGTGGTCATTGGGAAAAGTCATTTTTCCGATTACCATGATTGTCGTACTGCTGCAGCATACACCGATTTTGCCTTGGATTATTGATAAAATTTCACCATTCATGGGGCTGTTCGGCCTGTCCGGGGACGCAGCCATTCCGCTCGTGCTCGGAAATTTCCTGAACCTGTATGCTGCGATAGGCGGAATACTTTCCCTTGATTTAACAGTAAAAGAAGTCTTCATCATTGCGGTTATGCTGAGCTTTTGCCATAACCTGCTGATTGAGTCTTCGGTTGCCGCAAAAGTGGGCGTGAAAATCTGGGTCATCCTGACGGTAAGGATCGGGCTCGCCGTCGTTTCTGCCGTTGTGATCAATCTTGTTTGGAACGGTGGCGGAGAACTGGCGCAGTACGGGATGGTCCCTCCGCAAAATACTGACCCTCAAGGCTGGGGGGAGATCTTCCTCCTCGCATTCGAAAAGGCGGGATACGGGATACTGCAGCTCACGCTGATTGTCATCCCCCTTATGATCGGACTTCAAATACTGAAAGATAAAAAATGGCTCGCGGCGTTCTCGAGATGGATGTCACCGTTCACGAGAGCGATGGGAATGAACGCGAACACGTCTACAACGATGGCTGCGGGTCTGCTGATCGGGCTTGCCTATGGAGCTGGTGTGATGATCCAGGCAGTACAGGAAGACGGGGTCAGCAAGAAAGATGTCACCCTCGCCTTTATCTTCCTTGTTGCCTGCCATGCTGTGGTTGAAGATACACTGATCTTTGTCCCGCTCGGCATCCCGGTCCTGCCTCTCTTGATCATCAGGCTGGTCACGGCTGTCCTGCTGACACTAGCTGTCGCATATTTTTGGAGACGTGCTGAAGTCATAAAAGCCAAAGGAAAGGAAGCAACGTTATGAGTAAAAAAATTACAACCTTGTTATTCGATTTGGATGGAACATTGATCAATACAAATGAACTGATCATCTCTTCATTTTTGCACACCCTGAATACTTACTTCCCGGATCAGTACAAACGGGAGGATGTCCTGCAATTCATGGGACCGCCGCTTAAGGAATCTTTTTTAAAAGTGAACCCCGGGGCAGTGGATGAAATGGTTAAAACGTACCGGACCTTCAATTTGGAAAAACATGATTCTCTTGTCACTGAATTTGAAGGCGTATTTGAAACAGTGCAAACACTGAGCCAGAACGGTTATAAAATGGCCATTGTTTCAACTAAGGTCCGTGACACGGTCATCAAGGGCTTGAAGCTGACAAATCTCGATCAGTTTTTTGATGTCATCGTCAGCCTTGATGAAGTGGAAAAAGCGAAACCTGATCCGGAACCGATTGAAAAAGCATTGGCAGCCCTTGGATCAACTCCTGAGGAATCAATCATGGTAGGAGATAACCATCATGATATTCTGGCTGGTAAAAATGCCGGAATCTATTCGGCCGGAGTCGCCTGGAGTGCGAAAGGCAGGGAATACCTGGATCAGTATGAACCGGATTTCATGCTGGAAACAATGCCGGATCTTTTAGATGTGGTTGGGATGGAAAAGCGATGAGAAGGACGACCCGTTATAGAGTTGACGGGGCGAATTCTCTCTGGCATGTTTATAAAACCGTCCCATTCCTGAAAGTCGTCAAAAACTTTGCAGTGATTCAGCTGGCAAGGTACACACCTTTCTTAGGAATGAAAAACTGGCTGTACCGGACTTTTTTGAAAATGAACATCGGAAAAGAAACCTCGTTTGCGCTTATGGTCATGCTCGATGTCATGTTTCCAGAAAAAATCTCCGTCGGCCGCAATACGGTAATCGGTTATAATACGACCATCCTGGCCCACGAATATTTAATAAAAGAGTACCGTCTGGGCGACGTGGAAATCGGCAGTGAAGTCATGATTGGCGCCAACACGACGATCCTTCCCGGCATCAGAATCGGTGACGGGGCGATCGTATCAGCCGGCACCCTGGTCCATAAAGACGTACCGCCCGGCGCTTTCGTCGGAGGAAATCCCATGAAAGTCATATACACAAAAGAAGAACTGGCCGAACGCTGGAAAGACGACGAAATATACGGCCGCAAAAAATGATTGAATATCCCTCAGCTTATGCAGCTGGGGGTGTTTGTTTGGAGTAAGGTCATGAGGTCGGAAGTTGGCGAACGGTCGATAAATCTTTAGAATCGCTGATAAAACTGTAAAATCGCTGATAAATTTCAGAAATCGCCGATAAAACTCCAAAAACGCTGATAAAATCTAAAAATCGTCGATAAGTGTCCCCGCGTGCCGCAGACCAGACAAGTAGCCGGAGCCACGACGGTTCACTCATCGAGATTTGAACTCTAAGGTTCGGAAAATTGGCGAATGGTCGATAAATCTTTAGAATCGCTGATAAAACTGTAAAATCGCTGATAAATTTCAGATATCGCCGATAAAACTTCGAAATCGCTGATAAAATCAAAAAATCGCCGATAAGTGTCCCCGCGTGCCGCAGACCAGACAAGTAGCCGGAGCCACGACGGTTCACTCATCGAGATTTGAACTCTAAGGTTCGGAAAATGTGGAACGGTCGATAAATCTTTAGAATCGCTGATAAAACTGTAAAATCGCTGATAAATTTCAGATATCGCCGATAAAACTCCAAAAACGCTGATAAAATCAAAAAATCGCCGATACCATCCCCAGCCCGTCGCACTGAACAAGACGAAAGAAAACATCAGCAAGACGCTCCACTCAGGAGGGTCTTTTTTTTCGTTCCGGGTAAACTAATCAAAAAGAGTTTTTCGGTTGACTGGCGTGCAGGATAGCGTTACACTACATATAACTTTAGTTTATTAGCACATTAGCGAACTAAAGTGTTTTAAATATTTTTAATAAAGCAACTCTAGTGCCATAATATATAGATACTAAAAAAACAGATAAAAGGTGGTTGTCATGTCAAAGCTGTTCATGTTCGAAAAACCGTTGGGGATGAGGGATACATTTCCGAATCTCTATCAAGCGAAAGCATCATTGAAATTGAAAATGGAAGAAACCATCAAAGCCTGGGGCTATCAGTTTATAGAAACCCCCACTCTTGAATACTTTGAAACGGTCGGCGAGGCGTCTGCGATTTTGGACAGGCAGCTGTTTAAGCTCCTTGACCAGCAAGGGCACACCCTGGTACTGCGCCCTGATATGACAGCGCCGATTGCGAGGGTGGCGGCTTCAAAGCTCCTGCACAATAAACAGCCCTTGCGTCTTGCGTATTGTGCGAATGTTTTCCGTGCTCAGCAGCGTGAAGGAGGCAGACCGGCTGAGTTTGAACAATTCGGGATTGAGTGTATCGGTGATGAAACCATCTCGGCTGACGGGGAAGTCATTTCCCTGATGATTTCTTCGTTAAAAGCAGCCGGTTTGAAAAATTTCACTATCTCAATCGGGCATATTGGTTTCGTAAAAGAACTGTTCAAAGAGATTTTAGGAACAGAAGAGCGCGCGAATACATTAAGCCGCTTTTTATATGAGAAAAATTATGTGGGATTCCGCGACCATGTTAATAACCTGTCGCTATCTTCCATCGACAAGCAGCGTTTGCTATCTTTTTTGAAATTAAGAGGTGGAAAAGATGTATTGCAGGATGCGTATCCATTAATGGAGGGTGAGGCAGGAAGAGAAGCGGTCGGACAGCTGGAAGAATTGTCGGACCTTCTTGAAGATTATGGCCTGGCACGATATGTGAAATTTGATTTGAGCCTGGTCAGCCATATGAGCTACTATTCTGGGATCCTTTTTGAAACGTATGCAGAGAATGTCGGCTTTCCAATAGGAAATGGAGGCCGGTACAATAAGTTGATGGAAAAATTCGGGAAGGAGTCAGGAGCAACCGGATTTGCCCTGAGGCTTGACCATACATTGGAGGCGCTGGGATTCGCAGAAAATCCGGTCACTGATCATTGTGTGCTTTTCAGCCGGGAACGCAGAAGCGAAGCCATTCAATTTGCCCAGAAATTAAGAGAGCAAGGGAAGAGTGTAGTGCTGCAGGATTGGAAGGGAATCCAGGATGTTGATGAATTTTCCAAGGAATTTACGGACGTGAGTTATTTTATTGGGAAGAACGGAAAAGGCGGTGACGAGTGATGACGGAACTGACGATCGCAATGCCGAAAGGACGAATATTTGATGAAGCGCTGAAACTTCTGAGACAGGCAGGATATAACCTTCCCCCGGAATTTGATGATTCCCGGAAGTTGATCATTGAAGTACCTGAAGAGAAGTTGACATTCATCCTTGCAAAACCAATGGATGTTCCGACCTATGTCGAGCACGGGGTCGCCGACCTTGGAATAGCAGGCAAGGATGTCATGTTAGAAGAAGAAAGGGACGTATATGAGCTTCTGGATTTAAAAATTTCCGAATGCTATTTGGCAGTTGCAGGTTTGCCGGGAACGAAGATGAATGAAGTGGCTCCTAAGATTGCCACAAAGTATCCGACGATTGCATCCGGTTATTTCCGTGAGCAAGGGGAGCAGGTCGAAATCATCAAACTGAATGGTTCCATCGAACTCGCTCCGATGATCGGACTGGCAGACCGGATTGTGGATATTGTATCCACCGGGAGAACGCTGAAAGAGAATGGTCTCGTAGAGTATGAGAAAATTGTTGATATTACCTCAAGGTTGATTGTGAACCCGGTGAGTTACCGGATGAAAGATGAGCGAATTGATGAGCTGGCAGAAAGATTAAGAGAAGTGGTCAGCAATATCACGGTTTAAAGGAGGGGATCATCGTGAAAATCATAGAAGCGAAAGGGAACTTATCTATTAAGCGCTCAATCGACAGCGGTACGGAAGAACAGCGTAAAGCGGTTCAGGAAATCTTAAAAGATGTTAAAAAAGATGGAGATCCTGCCCTGATCAAGTATACGGAAAAATTTGATGGAGTGAGACTGCAGGATCTGAAGGTTTCTTCAGCTGAAATCGATACTGCAGTGGATGAAATTGGATCTGAAATGGTAAATATTATCGTTGAGGCAGCTGAGAACATCACATATTTTCATGGGAAACAACGAAGAAATTCATGGTTTGACACGGATAAAACTGGAACTCTGCTAGGCCAGAAAATCACCCCTCTAGATTCTGTCGGAGTCTATGTACCGGGCGGAACAGCAGCGTATCCATCCTCTGTTCTGATGAATGTCCTTCCTGCAAAAGTGGCGGGGGTGGAGCGGATCGTTATGGTCACTCCTCCAGGTGAAGATGGACGCATTCCGTCAGCTGTCCTTGCAGCTGCCAGGATTGCCGGTGTCACTGAAATCTGGAAGGTCGGCGGCGCCCAGGCGATCGGTGCCCTGGCTTACGGGACGGAAAGTATTGCACCGGTCGATAAAATCGTCGGACCGGGGAATATCTATGTCGCATTGGCCAAACGCGAAGTATTCGGTGATGTGGCCATCGATATGATTGCCGGCCCAAGTGAAATTGTGGTGCTGGCGGATGAAACGGGGATACCAGAAGAGATTGCGGCCGACCTGTTGTCACAGGCTGAACATGATGTGAATGCTTCAGCTGTACTGGTGACAACGTCAGCAAGGATTGCTGAAGAGGTTTCAGCACAGGTTGAAAAAGCACTGACAGACTTGCCGCGTAAAGAAATTGCCGCTGAGTCCGTAGAACGGTTCGGGGCGATTTATGTCGCAGAAGATATGGAAAGAGCCGTGGAAGTGGTCAATGATTTGGCTCCAGAGCACTTGGAAATCATGACAAGCGACCCGATGGTGACGATGGCGAAAATCCGCCATGCAGGAGCCATATTCTTGGGAAGATACAGCTCCGAACCTGTCGGGGACTATTTCGCCGGTCCAAATCATGTGCTGCCGACGAACGGGACTGCGCGGTTTTCGTCTCCATTGAACGTTGATGATTTCACGAAGAAAACATCGGTCATCTCATATAGTGAAAAAGCGTTGAAAGACAATTACAGCAAAATCGCCAAACTGGCCCGCCTGGAAGGCCTCGAAGCCCACGCCAGAGCAGTCGAGTCGCGATTCAAAAAATAAATGGTGCTTTAGCACATTAACGCGCGAAGAGGGACAGTCCCTCTTCGTACGTTAACGCGTTAAAGCGTAAAGAGGGACTGTCCCTTTTAATACGGTGAAGGAGTGAAGTGTTATGGAAAACAGCAGAAGGGCGGAGTTGAGCCGCAAGACGAATGAAACGGATATTGAGCTTGGCTTTACTATAGATGGAAGCGGGAGTGCAGATATAGAAACGGGTGTGCCGTTCATGTCCCATATGCTGGACTTGTTTGCTAAGCATGGCCAGTTTGACTTGAATGTAAGTGCCCAGGGAGATGTGGAAGTGGACGACCATCACACAACAGAGGATATCGGTATCTGTCTCGGTCAGGCTCTTCAAAAAGCGTTGGGCGACAAAAAGGGGATCAAACGTTACGGCAATGCGTTTGTTCCGATGGATGAAGCATTAGCACAGGTAGTGGTTGATTTGAGCAACAGGCCGCACCTGGAAATGCGCGCGGAATTCCCAAGCCAGAAGGTTGGGACGTTTGACACCGAGCTTGTGCATGAATTTCTATGGAAACTTGCCTTGGAAGCGAGAATGAACCTTCATGTCATCGTTCACTACGGCCACAATACGCACCACATGATTGAAGCGGTCTTCAAGGCGCTGGGGCGTGCCCTTGATGAGGCGACCACCATTGACCCGAGAATCCAAGGGGTGCCGTCCACGAAAGGAATGTTATAAATGATCGGGATCGTCGATTATGGAATGGGCAACCTGTTCAGTGTCGCAAAAGCGCTCGAACGGCTGGATGTTCCTTATTTTATCAGTGAAGATGTGAAAGAACTCCAAAAAGCAGACGGCCTGCTTCTTCCGGGAGTCGGCTCTTTCCGTGATGCCATGACACTTTTAGCGAGGCACGAACTAACCGGTTTTATCAAAGAATATGCCGGAAGTGGAAAGCCGCTTTTAGGAATCTGTTTAGGGATGCAGCTTTTATACGAGGAAAGTGAAGAGAACGGGCGTACAGAAGGACTGGGGCTGTTAAAAGGCCGTGTTATAAGGATCCCGAGACAATCGGAAGAGATGAAGATTCCGCATATGGGGTGGAATAAGCTTCGGTTCGTCAATGATTCACCTCTGCTTCAAGGGTTGTCGGAAGAACATGTCTATTTTGTTCACTCTTATTATATATCCGAACCAACTCCAGACCATGTTGTAGCAACAGCAGAGTACGGTGTGGAAGTACCGGCAATCGCAGGAAAAGAAAACATATTTGCAATGCAATTTCATCCGGAAAAAAGCAGCGATCTCGGAATGAAACTGCTTCGTAATTTTACAAAATTGGTTATGCAAAAGGAGGAAGTGCAATGAGTTTTACCATTTATCCGGCGATCGACATGCGCGGCGGAAAGTGTGTCCGCCTGGTGCAGGGAGATTACAGCAAGGAAACGGTTTATGGAGATTCCCCTTTTGATATGGCCAAAAGGTTTGTGGATGAAGGATCGGAATGGATTCATATGGTCGACCTTGACGGAGCGAAGGAAGGCAGCCGTGTGAATGACAAGTTCGTCATCGCTGTCGCCAATGAACTCGGGGCCAAAGTCCAGATAGGCGGAGGCATCCGCACCGAAGAAGATATCGAATACTACTTGAACAACGGGGTACAGCGGGTGATTATCGGCAGCCTCGCCGTTTCACAGACGGAACTAGTGAAGGGCTGGCTCGCCAAGTACGGTGACCGGATTGCGATCGGCCTTGATGCCAAAGACGGGTATGTGGCCACACATGGCTGGATTGAAACGTCAGCGTTGAAGGCGGTGGACCTTGGTAAGGAGCTTGCCGAAGCAGGGGCTGAAACCTTCATCTTCACGGATATCGCAACGGACGGGATGTTGTCCGGGCCCAATGTTGAAGCGGTTGTTGAACTTGCGAAAGCTACAGGAAAAGAAGTGATTGCTTCCGGCGGAGTCAGTTCCATGGAAGACCTTCGTCTATTAAAAGATTACGAGGATAAGGGCGTCGCAGGTGCCATCGTCGGAAAAGCCATTTACACTGGAAAAATATCAGTCAGGGATGCTGTAAAAGAGGTGTCTTCATGCTAACCAAACGTATTATTCCATGTCTTGATGTAAAAGAAGGCCGTGTGGTTAAGGGAGTCAGCTTCGTGCAACTTCGTGATGCCGGGGATCCCGTGGAACTCGCTAAATTTTATGACAAACAAGGAGCAGACGAACTGGTTTTCCTGGACATTTCAGCATCCCATGAAGGCCGTAAGACGATGATTGATGTCGTAAAAGAAGTCGCTTCGGAACTGGCAATCCCGTTTACGGTCGGGGGCGGCATCAATTCAGTGGAAGACATGAAAAACATCCTCCGCTCCGGGGCCGATAAGGTTTCGTTGAATACCGCAGCCGTATTGCGGCCGCAATTGATTTCCGAAGGGGCGCAATATTTCGGTTCTCAGTGTATCGTCGTCGCGATTGACGCTAAATATGAGGAAGAAAGCGGAACCTGGAAAGTCTATACCCACGGCGGCCGGAAAGTGACGGAAAAAGATGCCGTGTCATGGGCGAAAGAAGCGGAAAAGCTTGGTGCTGGAGAAATTCTCCTCACCAGCATGGACAGTGATGGAGTCAAGGATGGATTCAATCTCCCCCTGACAAAGGCTGTCAGTGAAGCGGTGTCCATTCCGGTGATTGCCTCAGGTGGGGCTGGAAATGCCGAACACTTTGAAGATATTTTTAAAAACGGAAAAGCGGATGCCGCTTTGGCAGCATCAATTTTTCATTATAAAGAAACTAGTGTTGAACAGGTGAAGGATTACTTGCGGACAAAGGAGGTTGCGGTAAGATGAGCGATAGTATAGAAAAGATTCGATTTGATGAAAAAGGGCTCGTGCCTGCCATCGTTCAGGATGCTTCCACGAAGAAGGTGTTGACCCTGGCTTATATGAATGCCGAGTCACTGAAGCTGTCGATGGAAAAAGGGGAAACCTGGTTCTACTCCCGTTCACGTCAGGAGCTCTGGCATAAAGGCGCTACCAGCGGAAATACCCAGCGAATCGTTGAAATGAAATACGACTGCGATCAGGATGCTCTGCTGGTAGAGGTGGAACCGGAAGGGCCGGCCTGCCATAAAGGGAATGAAAGCTGCTTTGAAGAAAGCTTGTATCGTTCCGAACAAGGTGCTTCCACTGGAAGTTCGATTCTGACACAGCTTGAGAAGGTCATCTCCGACCGTTTCGACCAGAGGCCTGAGGGAGCTTATACCACCTATCTCTTTGAAGAAGGTGTCGACAAGATCCTGAAAAAAGTTGGTGAAGAGGCTGCCGAAGTCATCATAGCCGCGAAAAACCGCGACAAGGAAGAATTGAAATGGGAAAGTGCAGATCTTCTGTACCATTTGCTGGTCCTCCTCAAAGAGCAGGATGTGCCACTAAGCGATATCTTTCAAACACTGAAAGAGCGTCACAACAAATAAATATTAATTGATGGGGACAGTCCTTTAGTACGTTAACGTATCAGGGGACAGTCCCCTTTCTCGCTTTAACGTACTAAAAGGGACTGTCCCTTTTAGTACGTTAAAGGGGTTTATGCTTTTTTAGAAAATCCTTATCAAAACTATCTTTTATTGGTGATGAATATTTTCTGAAGAAGTAATTTTGTTGATTGAAGCGGAAGGTGTACGATCTCCTGCGGGACATGCGGGACAGGTGAGACCCCGCAGGCGCAGCCGAGGAGGCTCACCGCCCGCCCCGCGGAGTCGTACACCTGGAGCGGAAATCATCTCACGTCGCTTATTTCCAGTAAATATCCTCCTCCGGTGGTTTAGGAACTTAAATATGTGTGTTATACTACTGTAGTTAATCTATACGTTTCGGAGGACTTTCATGAGAAAAGGTTCAAATGCAAGAAACGATAAAAGCAAAATTTTATCATTCGTACCCACTGGTGAGTACTATTTCAACAAAGGAATCAAGGCTTACCACCGCAGGGAATTAAATAAATCGAAAAAATATCTTAACCGCGCCCTTCAGCTTGAGCCGTTGGAGCCGATGATCGCCTGCCAATTGGCCATCGTCCACACGGAAATGGGTGAATATAAACAATCCAACCAGCTGCTGCACTTGATTGTAGACAGCCTGGATCCGCACATGATCGAATGTCATTATTTCTTGGCCAATAATTATGCACACCTTGGCCTGTTCAAGGAAGCCTATACGCATGTCACGAACTATTTAGAAAAAGAAGAGTACGGGGAATTCAGTGAAGATGCGGAAGAACTGCTTGAAATCCTTGAGCTTGATTCAGATGAGGCACTGGATACGCTATATGAGCACGATGAGCTGATTGCGAACCAGGATAAGGCCAGAAACCTCCTGGAATCAGGCAACTTCCAAAAGGCAGTCGACCTTTTGGAAAAAGTGATCAAGGACTTTCCTGAGTACTGGTCTGCCTATAACAACCTGGCTCTTGCGTATTTTTACCTGGGAGAAACCGAAAAAGCGGCATCAACGCTTGAAGAAGTCTTGGAGAAAAACCCAGGGAATCTTCATGCACTCTGCAACATGGCCGTCTTTTATTTTTACCAGCAAAGACACGACGAGCTGGAGGAATTAATGGAAGGATTGGAGAAAATCCGTCCGTTCCACTATGAGCAGCGATACAAACTTGGAGCCACCTTCGCCTTGATCGGCCGTAACGAAAAAGCATACGAGTGGCTGAAATCCCTGCAAAAGCTTGGATTTCAGGGAGATGCGAGTTTTTACTACTGGCTGTCACATGCCGCTTATCATACAGGGCATGAACAGACGGCAGAGCAGGCTTGGAAAAGAGTGCTGGAAGAGAACCCTGAAAAAGCAGGAGCCGAGCCTTGGAATGATGAGAATCCGCCAATCGAAGGGTTTGAAAATCACGTCACTTCCATCCTGAAAAAGTTAAAGAGCGAATATGCTGAAGAGAGGCTGTTCGGTCTCTTCCTGATTTCGGTATCTCAGCACCAAAAAGATGTGCTGACTCATACAGATTTTGGGGCAGTGGACGATTTTTCTCTTTCCGAAAAACTGTACCTTGCCGAAATTCTGAAAGCAGACTCCAGAAAAGCCATCAAAGGCAGCAAGGTGATTAAGCATATCCATGAAACGGCACTGGCGATGTACGAAATCCATCAACCGATCAATGCGGTGGATTCCGGTTTATTCCTGACATGGTTCAGTATTGCATGCAAATTGCTTGAAGCGGAAAAATCGCTAAAAAACGCTAAAGCATGTGCAGCTGCAACCGAATATATCTGGCACAGATTAAGAGGAGATAAGAAGACCAAGACATTGATCTCAGGTAAATATGGAATCACCACAGGGACCCTGACCAAATACTTGGAAACAGTGGAAGCCTATCTTCAGTAATGAGCATATTCATGGACGAATATGCTCTTCTTTTTATAGGATATGGATAGATAGGAAATACTACAAATAGTAGGATTACAGAGATGAGCGAAGGGAAAATAAAGATTGAGTGGTCAGTGTGCTCTTTCTTTTTTTATGAAAAATCATTCTGTAAAACAGACTTCGTTTAAAGGAGTGTTCATTGTGTCAGAAGAAAAAATTTATGATGTCATTATCGTTGGCGCCGGTCCAGCTGGTATGACAGCTGCAGTATATACGTCCCGCGCAGCCCTTTCTACATTAATGCTGGAACGCGGTATCCCCGGCGGCCAAATGGCCAATACGGAGGAAGTTGAAAACTATCCTGGTTTCGATCATATCCTTGGACCGGACCTTTCTAACAAGATGTTTGAACATGCTAAAGCATTCGGTGCTGAATATGCATATGGCGACATCAAGGAAATTGTAGACGGTGAAGAATACAAAACGATCAAAGCAGGTTCTAAAGAATACAAAGCCCGTGCTGTGATTATCTCTACAGGAGCAGAGTGGAAAAAACTTGGCGTGCCTGGTGAAAATGAACTTGGCGGCCGCGGTGTATCCTATTGTGCGGTTTGTGACGGTGCTTTCTTTAAAGGGAAAGACCTTGTTGTTGTAGGCGGAGGAGATTCTGCCGTTGAGGAAGGTGTGTATCTTACACGTTTCGCAAACAAGGTGACAATTGTCCACCGCCGCGACGAGCTTCGTGCCCAAAAAATCCTTCAGGACCGTGCGTTCAATAACGAGAAAGTTGATTTCATCTGGAACCATACCGTAAAAGAAATCAACGAGAAGGACGGAAAAGTCGGCAGCGTCACTTTGGTTTCCACTGAAGACGGTGAAGAAAAACCATTTGAAGCGGACGGGGTGTTCATTTACATCGGCATGCTTCCATTAACGAAACCGTTCAGAGATCTTGGGATCACGAACGATATGGGTTATATCGAAACGAACGACAGAATGGAGACAAAGATTCCTGGAATCTTTGCTGCGGGTGATGTTCGGGAAAAAATGCTGCGCCAAATCGTCACGGCAACGGGCGACGGAAGTATCGCTGCCCAATCCGCACAGCATTATGTTGAAGAACTTGCCGAAAAATTAGCGGAAAAGAAGTAATTCGTCGAAAAACAGCTTGTCGAAAGTTGTTTGCCGCTATATGGAGGAAACCTGGAAGAGCCCTTGAAGTTCAAGGGCTCTTCTTTTTCGACAAACCTTGTCTAAAAATATAGAATTTTGTTTAGGAATAATTAACAATCCGTAATCACACCTTAAACGAACTGTAACACTAGTGAAACACATTCCGGGTATCATAGATAATAAGAAATTGACCCCCTTTTAAGAAATAAATCCCTTTTAAGACACAGGAACCGCCTGTGTCTCTTTTTTTTTGCTCAAAATCCTTTATCGCATTAACGCGCTAAGAGGGACAGTCCCTCTTAGCGCGTTAATGCGTCAAAGGGGACTGTCCCTCTTCGTGCTTTAAAGGATTAAAGCATATGGTAAATGTTCGAACATTGTAGGAGAGGTACAATCATAGTATAATAAAAAGCAACGCAAACAGATGTAAAGCTTGAGGTGAAATGAATGCAGCGAGTGACAAATTGTCTATACATGAATGAAGATAAAGTTCTTCTCCTCCAGAAACCGCGGAGAAACTGGTGGGTTGCCCCAGGCGGAAAAATGGAGCAGGGGGAATCGATTCGTGATGCTGTCATCAGGGAGTATCGCGAAGAAACAGGAATTTACCTGCGCAATGCTGATGTCAAAGGGATTTTCACCTTTATTATAAAAGACGGCGACAAGATCGTTTCAGAGTGGATGATGTTCACCTTTTTTGCTACTGAAGCGGATGGAGTCAACCTTACAGAGTGTGAAGAGGGAATTTTGGAGTGGCACGACCTCGAAGAAATCAAGAACCTGCCTATGGCAGAAGGGGACCGCCACATCCTGGAATACATGGTACATGGAAAAGGAACCATTTACGGTACCTTTACATACACACCAGACTTCCAATTGCTCGCTTATAAGCTGGATCCAAGTTAATCAAGGGGGAAGAGAAAATGAGTACAGGTTCGACGAATGATGGCCAATTGGTAATCATCACCGGCATGTCCGGTGCAGGCAAAACCGTTGCCATTCAAAGTTTTGAAGATTTAGGGTTTTTCTGTGTGGATAACCTACCGCCCACTCTCCTTCCTAAATTCCTTGAATTGATGAAAGACTCAGGGACCAAGATGAACAAAGTCGCTTTGGGAATGGACCTCAGAGGACGGGAGTTTTTTGATCATCTGATTCAGGCACTTGATGATATGGCGGAAACTTCCTGGGTGACACCGCAAATCCTTTATCTTGATGCAGATGATTCAGCTCTCGTCAGGCGCTATAAAGAGACGCGTCGTTCCCATCCGCTTGCTCCATCCGGCTTGCCGATGGAAGGGATCAAGCAGGAAAGGATGCTCCTGGAAGAATTAAAAGGCCGTGCACAGACGATTTACAATACTTCAGCAATGAAGCCGAGAGAGCTGAGGGAAAAAATCCTCGAGGAATTCTCCGTGAATAAACGTTCTATCTTCACCGTCAATGTAATCTCCTTCGGCTTTAAACACGGCATCCCGATTGATGCTGATTTGGTGTTCGATGTCAGATTCCTGCCGAACCCGCATTATATAGAGCATATGAGACCAAGAACCGGGTTGGAAGAAGACGTTTCTAAGTATGTCCTCAAATGGAGCGAAACCCAGAAGTTCCTTGAAAAAGTGACGGATCTCCTCACGTTCATGCTGCCGCATTATAAGCGTGAAGGAAAAAGCCAGCTTGTCATCGCCATCGGCTGTACAGGCGGCCAGCATAGATCGGTTGCATTGGCGGAGTACATCGGTCATTATTTTGAAAATGACTACAGCACGAAGATTACGCACAGGGATATCAAAAAGAAACGGGAACAGCTGTCATGAAGAAAAACAATGAACCAAAGGTAGTCATCATTGGCGGCGGAACGGGACTGCCTGTTCTTCTCAGAGGACTAAAAACATATC
Organism: Rossellomorea sedimentorum; assembly: GCF_046237645.1. GTDB lineage: Bacteria > Bacillota > Bacilli > Bacillales > Bacillaceae_B > Rossellomorea > Rossellomorea sedimentorum. The sequence goes on along the minus strand of NZ_CP143546.1, from coordinate 3,629,120 downwards.
CTTTAGATATAACAGCCATTGTAACGGTGGCGGATGATGGGGGAAGTTCAGGGCGTCTGAGAGATGACCTGAATGTGCCTCCGCCCGGTGACATCCGTAATGTCATTGCGGCCTTGTCAGAGGTTGAGCCCTTGATTGAGCAGATGTTTCAACACCGGTTTGAAACATCCAATGAGTTGTCAGGGCATTCACTTGGAAACCTGATCCTGGCGGCGTTCACCTCAATCACAGGTGACTTTGTTCATGCTATCCAGGAAATGAGCAGAGTCCTGAATGTCAAAGGAAAAGTCCTTCCTTCTGCGAATCAAAGTGTTGTCCTTAATGCAGAAATGGAAGACGGGACGATTGTTTCAGGCGAATCAAAGATCCCTTTTTCCGGTAAAAAGATCAAGCGGGTATTCCTGACTCCCGGTACGATCATTCCGGTCTCGGAAACGATCCGTGCCATCCGGGAAGCCGATTTAATTGTCATCGGTCCAGGGAGCTTATACACAAGCATCCTGCCAAACCTGCTGGTCCCGGAAATCGGAAAAGAAGTCAGCAATTCCAAAGCTAGGAAAGTGTATATATGCAACCTGATGACACAGGCGGGAGAGACACTCGATTTCACTGCCAGCGATCACGTGCAGGCTATCTACGATCATCTCCATGACGGATTCATTGACACGGTCATTGTTAACAATGAACAAGTTCCTCAGGAAATTGAAGCCCGTTACGAAGAAGAAATGGCCAAACCGGTTATATTTGATTTTGAGCGATTGTCTTCAATGGGACTCAAAGTGATAGAAGATGAAATCATCTCTTACTATGACGGGGTCATCCGCCATGATACAGGAAAAGTGGCTGAGATTATTTTTTCCCTTATCAATAAACCCCATTTAAGAAGTATCGAATAAAATAAATACAACACTGTCTATGTCAGTGAAAAGAACGGCATGGCTGACGCATGGAATGCAAGCGTTTGTCTTAGGGAGGTGAAGAGATGTCGTTTGCGTCCGTAACCAAAAAAGAATTAACCAATCTCGACCTGAAGGATTGCTGCTCGAAGGCTGAATTGTCTGCTTTGATAAGGATGAATGGATCACTGTCCTTTGCGAACAGATCCCTGATCGTCAATATCCAGACCGAGAATGCAGCGATTGCAAGACGAATCTATTCGTTAATAAAGAAAAACTATGATACACCTGTTGAGCTATTGGTCCGCAAAAAAATGAGGCTGAAAAAGAATAACATCTATATCGTGCGCCTCAACGAAGACACAAAAGAAATTCTAGAGAATCTTCATATCCTTGGTGAAGGGTTTACCATCATACATGATATCTCTGCACAGCTCATTCAAAAAAAATGCTGCCGCCGTTCATACCTGCGTGGTGCCTTCCTGGCCGGAGGGTCGGTCAACAACCCGGAGACGTCCTCTTACCATCTGGAAATCTTCTCGCTGTATCAAGAGCATAATGAAGCCCTTTCAGCGGTAATGAACAGCTTTGATTTGAACAGTAAAACATTGGAACGCAAAAAGGGGTTCATCACATATCTTAAAGAGGCAGAAAAAATTACCGAATTTTTGAATGTGGTAGGTGCTCATGGCGCATTGCTGAGGTTTGAAGATGTCCGAATCGTCCGGGATATGAGAAACTCGGTCAACAGGCTTGTAAACTGTGAAACAGCCAATCTGAACAAAACAATAGGCGCGGCACTGCGGCAGGTTGAAAACATCCGCTTTATAGAGCAGACAGCCGGACTGCAAATCCTGCCGGACAAACTAAGGGAAATTGCCGAGCTGAGAGTCACTTATCAAGATGTCACATTGAAAGAGCTGGGGGAAATGGTTTCAGGGGGAACCATCAGTAAGTCAGGCATCAACCATAGACTCCGAAAAATAGACGAAATCGCGGACAAACTGCGCAGCGGAGAAAAAGTAAAGCATTAATTTATATATGGACAAAGGGGAGAAAGAGCATGATTGAACAAAAAGTAGAGGTAAAATTAAAAACTGGCCTGCAGGCCCGCCCAGCGGCTTTATTCGTGCAGGAAGCCAACCGGTTTTCATCAGAAGTATTCCTTGAAAGAAACGGCAAGAAAGTCAACGCCAAAAGCATCATGGGATTGATGAGCCTGGCCGTAAGCTCAGGAACAGAAATCACACTGATTGCAGACGGCACTGATGAAGAAGAAGCGGTAAAACACCTCACTGACTTCGTGCAAAAAGAAAATTGATTTAGAACTCCATCTTTTATAAGGTGGGGTTTTTATTTTGGGGTCATATTTCGGTGCTTGGTAAGGTTGTGGATTCCGGGAGAAAAGAGAATCGGAGTAGTCAAAGAGAGTCAATGGGGTTATGGATTCCGGGAGAAAAGAGAATTGGAGTAGTCAAAGAGAGTCAATGGGGTTGTGGATTCCAGGAGAAAAGAGAATCGGAGTAGTCAAAGAGAGTCAATGGGGTTGTGGATTTCAGGAGAAAAGAGAATCGGAGTAGTCAAAGAGAGTCAATGGGGTTGTGGATTTCAGGAGAAAAGAGAATCAGAGTAGTCAAAGAGAGTCAATGGGGTTGTGGATTCCGGAAGAAAAGAGAATCGGAGTAGCCAAAGGGAGTCTAGGGGGGTGGGGAATTAGAAAAAATGCAAATCGGTAGCGCCTAGGATACAAAAGGGTTATCCCAAACTGGTTAGGAAATCTACCGCATGATGAACGATAAAAGAGCACCTGTTAAACAGATGCTCTTCCATAAGGCAGGTTATTTATTTTCGTTCATTTCGTTGCTAGTGATGATGCGGTCGATCAACCCGTATTCAAGCGCTCTTTCCGCTGTCATGAAGTTGTCACGGTCTGTATCTTTTGAAATGACTTCAAGGGGCTGGCCAGTACGGTCAGAAAGGATCTGGTTCAGCTTTTCACGCAAGAACAAGATACGCTTTGCAGCGATTTCGATTTCTGTCGCTTGACCTTGTGCTCCTCCAAGCGGCTGATGGATCATGACCTCAGCATTAGGAAGGGCAAGGCGCTTTCCTTTTGCCCCTGCAGCGAGAAGGAAGGCACCCATTGATGCAGCCATACCGATACAGATAGTTTGTACGTCAGGCTTGATGTACTGGATTGTATCATAGATAGCCATACCAGCTGTGATGCTTCCGCCAGGGCTGTTGATGTAAATGGAAATATCTTTTTCAGGATTCTCTGATTCAAGGAATAGCAATTGCGCAACGATGGAGTTGGCAACATTATCATCAATGCCGCTTCCCAGCATGATAACGCGGTCTTTCAACAAGCGGGAGTATATGTCGTACGCACGCTCACCGCGGTTTGTTTGTTCAATAACTGTCGGAATTAAGTTCATCTTATTTCCTCCTTCGATCATTTAATGTTATGTTTGAAACATACAAATCTTTATGTACTGATATAATACACCAGTTGGTCAATAAAGGTCAAACAATTAACCCTCTTAAAGCTAATTTTTCCCTCGACAATCCTTTCTACATGATACCCATCCATTCCTTTTTTAAACTATGCTAAATATGAATAAAAGATTATTGTTTGTTTTTCTTTCAAGAAAATCTTCTACAAAAATCCCGCAATGATTTCCGCTACACGCGACCGACTCCGCGGAGCGGCCACCTTCCTCTCCAATCAACGAATTGCTGGTAGTAGTCTCATGTGCTGATGAATCAGGTGTTGAATCTCATTGGACCGGCTAAGTCACTTTACAGCCAATACGTAGACAAGTCTCCTGATCTCTATAAACCATAGCCAGGCTTTCCTGAAATCCTGACCTTGTTCCTCAAAACCTATTGCATTTCCCAGGTTTCTGGACTATAATAGGATATCGTACGCTTGTCGTACAGCGTGCCCTCGTGGTGCAACGGATAGCACGTAAGATTCCGGTTCTTAAAATGGGGGTTCGATTCCCTCCGAGGGCGTTACCAAAGGCTCCTGCGCTGAATTTCAGCGTGGGAGCCTTTTTATGTTTTTAATTGCACACCACACTGTAAAGCAGATTCCGTGTAAAATCCAGTCGCACAATCTATACTATAGATGAATAATGATTTGGAGGGATTAACATGCACATTGAAATGTGGACAGACTTCGCTTGACCATTCTGCTATATTGGCAAAAGGCGTCTGGAGGACGCCATCAAGCAGATTGACCACCCAATCGAAGTGACATACAGATGTTTCGAATTGGATCCGACAGCGGAGCGGGACATTAAAGAAAACATATATGAGAAACTTGCCAAGAAATATGGCATGAGTATAGATCAAGCCAAAGCGAATACGCAAAACATGGTGAACATGGCGAAAGAAACTGGCTTGGAGTATCACATGGATACAATGATCCTGACCAATACCTTTGATGCTCATCGTTTAACGATGTTTGCTAAAACAAAGGGTCTGATGATAGAGATGACCGAGCGTATTTTGCGTGCTTTCTTTACTGAGTCCAGACATATAGGGGATCATGAGACCCTTACTGAACTGGGAGTTGAAGTAGGGTTGGAGCGTGAAGCTGTTGAGAAGATGCTGGCCAGTGACGAGATGGCAGACGCCGTCCGTGCCGACGAGCAGGCTGCACAGCAGATTGGCGTGTCGGGTGTACCTTTCTATTTAATCAATCAAAAATATGCTCTCACCGGTGCACAGCCGACAGAGGTGTTTGTGCAGGCTTTGAAAAAAGTAATCGCAGAAGACGAAAATAAAATTACCGTTTTGAACAGCGACAATGAAGACGGTGTGATCTGTGATGAAAATGGCTGCGAGATTCCTAAAAAGTAAGGCTAAAAAAACCAGCCTCGTTTTCCTGATAAGAGGAATTCGAGCTGGTTTTTATTTTTGCATACATTCCTTATATATCGTACCTCCATATAATTCCCTCCCAAATCTACTTATTTCCATACACTCCCTCCCTTTTCTGTTGTAAAATAAGAAGAGGAGGGATCGGGAATGAAGCTCAATACCGGATTATGGCAGCGGCAATCATTGAAATTGAATATGACTCAGCAGCTGACACAGGCGATTGAATTGCTGCAGTATTCCTCCCAGGAATTGAATGCGTATTTGGAAAGCAAAGCTATGGAGAATCCGCTTCTTCAGCTTGAATCTGTTCCTTACGAGGAACGGAATAGAAAACGGGAAAACAATGGGATGAGTATCGACTGGATTGAAGAGGTGGCTGTGCAGCAGCACTCATTATGGGAACACCTTACTTCGCAATTAAATTTGAAAACGCTTACCCGTCAAGACCGTCATGCGCTGTCTCTTTTATTTGACAGTCTGGATGAGAATGGGTATTTGCCGACCAATGTAGAAGGTTTATTCGATATTCCCAATCTATCAACCTATATAGATCTGCTTCAGGACTTGGAACCAGCTGGAATCGGGGCCAGAAACCTGAAGGAATGCCTCCTCCTGCAAATACAGAGGGACAAAGATGCCCCGGAACATGCCCAGTCAATCATTGAAAACCACTTTGTTGATTTTTGTGAAAAGACATGGAAAAGAATTACGAAAGAGCTGGAAATCACACTTGCTGATATCCAAGCGGCAGCAGATTATGTAAAAAAACTGAACCCCCGTCCGGGTGCCAGGTTCACATCAGAGGGCCCTCAGTATATCCGTCCGGAAATGGTTGTCACCCACAGAAAAGATGGACTGGTAGTTGAATTAGTCGACGGCAGTGTGATGAAAATCAAATACAATAGAGGGTATGAAGAATTAATAGCCTCTTCACAGGATAAAGATGGGTTGAAATTTCTCCGGGATAAGAAGCAGGAATTTCAATGGCTTCTCAAGATGCTCGACCAGCGCAAGACCACATTGATAAAAGTTGGGAAGTGCCTTGTTGAAAAGCAGGAAGGTTTTTTCCGATACGGTCCAAAGGAGCTTAAACCTTTGACATTAAAAGAAGTGGCGGAGAAAATAGGAGTGCATGAGTCTACTATCAGCAGGGCAGTTAGAGGGAAGTACATTGGTACACCGTTTGGGACATATGAGATGAGGGCTTTGTTTGTAAGCGGTGTTGGAAAAGATGAAGATGCCGTTTCTTCACAAGGAATCAAGGCGGAAATTATGCAGTTGGTCAACCTTGAAGATAAGAAGAAGCCATTGTCAGACCAGGCGATTGCCGGGAAGCTGGAGGCCAAAGGATTGAATGTTTCCAGAAGAACGGTGGCGAAGTACAGAGATCAACTCAATATCCCTTCGTCCACAAGGAGAAAACGATATGAATGACAAAAACCTGCCCGAGGTGAATTTTTACACGAGAGACCGATGTCCTTTGTGCGAGGATGCAAAGCTTATGCTGAAGCTTGTTAAAGAAGATATCCCCTTCATACTGAATGAACACGATATCGATGAAAGTGACGAGCTGACAGAGCGATTCGGCCTCATGATTCCGGTGGTCGAGATAGACGGTGAAATCGTGCAGTATGGGCAAATTGATTATTTTACAGTAAGTAAACGTTTACAAGTAAAATCTTAAGTTTTTATAGTTGAAATTTGGTTCATCCCTTGCTAAACTTACCTTGAAAGCAGGGATGAATTTTTTTTTGCGGCAAGTGGGACATAATATGTCTAAGAGGGACGTATGGAGTCCAGCTGAATAACTTGAAGGGGCTTTTTGATGGAATCAATCATTGATATACAAAAACGATTATTACCAGACCTGCTCCAGGTTATGCAAAAAAGACATCAGATTCTTAAATCGGTCCGATTGATGCAGCCTGTCGGAAGGAGAAGCCTTGCCCAGTCGCTCGGGATGACCGAAAGAGTCCTGAGAAGTGAAGTGGAATTCCTGAAAGACCAGGATCTGATTGAGATTAAATCTTCAGGAATGATCATTACAGCCGAAGGGGAATTGCTTCTGGGGAAGACGGCTGACATGATGAGGGAGATAACGGGAATCGATTCCATGGAGAAGGAATTGAAGTCTTTACTCAATCTTCATGAAATATTTATCGTTCCGGGGAATAGTGATGAGTCTCCCTGGGTAAAAGAAGAATTAGGCAGATCAGCAGCAATACGTATGAAAAACCTTTTGGCTGGAGATAATATCATCGCAGTAACCGGAGGATCTACCATGGCGGCAGTTGCTGAAAAGCTGACACCGGAGTTCTCCAAAAGCGAAGTATTATTCGTTCCGGCAAGAGGCGGTATTGGCGAAGATGTGAAAAATCAAGCCAATACGATATGTGCAAAGATGGCCGAGAGAACCGGTGCTAAACATCGTGTACTCTATGTCCCCGACCAGGTCAGTACCGAGGTGTACAAGTCATTCATCAAAGAGCCTGATATTAAGGACGTTTTGAGTCTGATCAAGTCAGCTAACATCGTCCTTCACGGGATTGGGGATGCGGTCACAATGGCCGAACGCCGCAGGACCAGTGAAGAGACCCTGAGTAAGATCCTGGCGGGAAATGCAGTCGGAGAAGCCTTTGGTTATTATTTTAACGAAGAAGGCGAAGTCGTACATAAAGTGACGACTGTCGGCCTGCAGCTGGAAGATCTGCGAGATAAGTCAAATGTCATTGCGGTCGCAGGCGGCCGTTCAAAGGCAAAGGCCATCAGAGCCTATTTCAAAAGCGTGCCTCATTCTACGATTCTCATAACGGATGAAGGTGCGGCGAAAGAGCTTTTAAAAGGGTAATACCTTTTGAAATAAATTTTTAGAATTTCCTTAACCATTTAAAGGAGGACTTTTTCATGACAGTAAAAATTGGAATCAACGGATTTGGACGTATTGGACGTAATGTTTTCCGCGCGGCATTAAAAAACGATAATATCGAGGTAGTGGCAGTTAACGATTTGACAGATGCTAACATGCTTTCTCACCTTTTACAATATGACACTGTACACGGCAAGCTTGATCAAGAAGTGAGCGTTGACGGTGATTATCTTGTAGTCGGCGATACTAAAGTAAAAGTATTGGCTGAACGCGACCCTGCTCAACTTGGTTGGGGAGATCTTGGTGTGGATGTAGTAGTAGAATCTACTGGCCGTTTCACAAAACGCGCAGACGCTGCAAAACACATCGAAGCAGGCGCTAAAAAAGTCATCATCTCTGCTCCGGCTTCAGATGAGGACATCACAATCGTAATGGGTGTTAACGAAGACAAGTATGATGCAGCAAGCCACGACGTTATTTCTAACGCTTCTTGTACAACAAACTGTCTTGCTCCTTTCGCGAAAGTATTGAATGACAAGTTCGGTATCAAGCGCGGAATGATGACAACAATCCACTCTTACACAAATGACCAGCAGATCCTTGACCTGCCGCACAAAGACTACCGTCGTGCGCGTGCAGCTGCTGAAAATATCATTCCTACAACGACTGGTGCAGCAAAAGCGGTATCTCTTGTTCTTCCAGAACTTGAAGGCAAGCTGAACGGTGGAGCTATGCGTGTTCCTACTCCAAACGTTTCTCTAGTTGACCTTGTTGCTGAGCTTGGCCAGGAAGTTACAGTTGATGAAGTAAACAATGCTCTTAAAGAAGCTGCTGAAGGCGACCTTAAAGGCATCCTTGGTTACAGCGAAGAGCCGCTTGTATCAACTGACTACAACGGCAACCCTGATTCTTCTACAATCGATGCACTTTCTACAATGGTTATGGAAGGCAACATGGTTAAAGTCATCTCTTGGTACGATAACGAGAGCGGATATTCCAACCGTGTTGTAGACCTTGTCAGCTACATCGCTTCTAAAGGTCTTTAAGATATTAAAATTAAATGTGATATCCTAAATGATGTAATGTGACATAATTTTGATGGTTTTGTTGGATAAATTATGTCCCAGCATCTATAATGAAATGGGATGAAGGGGAGCGGGGAGGATTCCCCGCTCTTCTTTTTATAAATAACGGGCTTCTTGCCCGACTATCCAGAAGGAGGCCTTTTGAAATGAACAAACAAACAATCAAGGATATCGACTTGAAAGGCAAGCGTGTTTTCTGCCGTGTAGACTTCAACGTGCCTATGAGTGAAGGCAACGTGACAGATGAAACGCGTATCAAAGCCGCACTGCCGACGATCCAATACCTATCTGAACAGGGAGCGAAAGTCATTCTTGCCAGCCACCTGGGACGTCCAAAAGGCCAGGTTGTGGAAGAATTGAGATTGACTCCTGTCGCAAAGCGCCTTTCCGAACTGCTTGGAAAAGATGTGGCAAAAACTGATGAAGCATACGGAGATAATGTCAAAGCTGAGATTGAAAAAATGAGCGAAGGCGACGTGCTGCTTCTTGAAAATGTTCGCTTCTATGCTGGAGAAACAAAAAATGATCCAGAGTTAGCGAAAGAATTTGCTGCACTTGCCGACGTTTATGTCAATGATGCATTCGGAGCTGCTCACAGAGCACATGCATCGACAGCAGGAGTGGCAGAACACCTTCCGGCAGCTGCAGGATTCCTTCTTGAAAAAGAATTGGAAGTGCTGGGCAAGGCCTTGACAACACCGGAACGACCTTTTACAGCCATCATCGGTGGAGCGAAGGTTAAAGATAAAATTGGTGTTATTGATAATCTTTTAGAAAAAGTGGATAACCTGATCATCGGCGGAGGACTTGCTTATACGTTTGTTAAAGCACAGGGCCATGAGGTCGGAAAATCCCTGCTTGAAGAAGATAAAATCGATCTGGCTAAACAATTCATGAAAAAAGCAGAAGACAAAGGCGTCAAATTCTATATGCCGGTTGATGTGGTCGTAGCTGACGACTTCTCTAATGATGCCAACACAAAAGTCGTGGCGATTGAAGAAATTCCTGCTGACTGGGAAGCGTTGGACATCGGTCCTAAGACACGCGAACAGTATGAGAGCGTGATTAAAGATTCTCGTCTTGTCATTTGGAATGGACCAATGGGCGTATTTGAAATTGAAAAGTTTGCGAATGGCACAAAGGCCGTTGCACAGGCTTTAGCCGATGCTGCAGATACATATTCTGTCATTGGCGGTGGAGATTCAGCCGCAGCGGTTGAAAAATTCGACCTAGCCGATAAGATGAGTCATATTTCTACTGGCGGCGGTGCTTCCCTCGAGTTCATGGAAGGAAAAGAGCTTCCTGGGGTATCAGCACTTAACGACAAGTAAGGAAAGGATGAGAAGTATGCGTAAACCAATTATTGCAGGAAACTGGAAAATGAATAAAACGATGTCTGAAGCTAAAAAATTTGCTGAGGATGTTAACGGACTGGTCCCTTCTTCTGAAAAAGTGGAATCTGTGATCTGTGCACCAGCTCTATTCTTAGAAAGACTTGTGGAAATCACAGAAGGCTATCAGGTAGAAATCGGTGCGCAAAACATGCACTTTGAAGAAAATGGTGCCTTCACGGGTGAAATCAGCCCTGCGGCCCTTAAGGACCTTGGTGTGAAATACGTGATTCTTGGACATTCCGAACGCCGTGAAATGTTCAATGAAACAGATGAGTCTGTCAATAAGAAGACGCATGCAGCGTTCAATTACAACCTGACTCCAATTGTATGTGTCGGGGAGACATTGGAACAGCGTGAAGCGGACCAAACAAAACAAATTGTCGGTGACCAAGTGAAGAAAGCACTTGAAGGCCTGACGGAAGACCAAGTGAAAGCAACTGTCATCGCTTATGAGCCAATCTGGGCAATCGGTACAGGAAAATCTTCAACTTCTGAAGATGCGAATGAAGTTTGCTCCCATATCCGCCAGACAGTGGCTGAACAATTCTCTCAAGAAGCTGCAGAAGCCCTTCGTATCCAATATGGTGGAAGCGTAAAACCAAACAACATCGGTGAGTACATGGCACAATCTGATATCGATGGTGCACTTGTAGGAGGAGCCAGCCTGGAGCCGCAATCATTCTTGCAGCTATTGGAGGCAGGTTCTAATGAGTAAGTCTCCTGTTGCTCTTATCATCTTAGATGGATTTGCATGTCGTGAAGAGGACAAAGGAAATGCGGTTACACAAGCAAAGAAACCGAACTTCGACCGTTACTGGAACCAGTTTCCTCACAGCACTTTGAAAGCAAGCGGTGAAGCGGTTGGCCTTCCTGAAGGACAGATGGGGAACTCTGAAGTCGGTCATCTTAATATCGGTGCAGGACGTGTGGTATACCAAAGTTTGACACGGGTAAACGTTTCTATCCGTGAGGGCGAATTTGAGAAAAACGAGACTTTTGTGAATGCGATTGAACATGCCAAGAGCAAAAACAAAGCTCTTCATATCTTCGGTTTGCTTTCTGACGGCGGTGTCCACAGCCATATCGAGCACTTGTTTGCGCTGCTTAGAATGGCGGCAGCAGAAGGTCTTGAGAAAGTGTATGTTCATGGTTTCCTCGATGGCCGTGATGTTGGCCCTAAAACAGCCGAAACATATATCTTGCAAACTCAAGAGGTTATGCGTGAACTCGGTGTAGGGGAATTTGCAACCATTTCAGGACGTTACTATTCAATGGACCGTGACAAGCGCTGGGATCGTGTTGAAAAAGCGTACCGTGCCATGGTTTATGGAGAAGGCCCTGAATACTCCAATCCGTTGGAGGTCGTTGTGGATTCTTACAATAATGGAATCTTCGATGAGTTCGTTCTGCCTTCTGTCATTAAAAAAGAGAACGGTGAGCCGGTTGCTACGATTGAAGAAGAAGATGCTGTCATTTTCTATAACTTCAGGCCCGACCGCGCCATCCAGATCTCAAATACGTTTACAAACGATGACTTCCGTTCTTTCGAAAGAGGACCGAAGCATCCGAAAAACCTTTACTTTGTGTGCCTGACACACTTTAGTGAAACGGTTGACGGTTATGTGGCATTCAAGCCGACGAATCTGGACAACACGATCGGTGAAGTCCTTTCACAAAACAACTTGAAGCAGCTGCGCATTGCCGAAACGGAAAAATATCCTCACGTGACGTTCTTTATGAGCGGCGGACGTGAAGATGAATTCCCAGGTGAAACAAGGATTCTCATCAACTCACCGGATGTAGCCACCTATGACCTTAAACCGGAAATGAGTGCATATGAGGTCACGGATGCACTACTGGAAGAAATCAAAAATGACAGACAGGATGCCATCATCTTAAACTTTGCCAATCCGGATATGGTCGGACACTCCGGAATGCTGGAACCGACCATCAAAGCGATTGAAACCGTGGATGAATGCCTGGGTAAGATTGTTGATCTCATTACAGAAAAAGGCGGAACAGCAATAATAACCGCCGATCATGGAAATGCTGATGAAGTGGTCACACTTGAAGGCAATCCAATGACAGCACATACAACCAACCCTGTACCTGTCATCGTCACCAAAGAAGGTATGTCACTACGAGAAGATGGAATACTCGGAGACCTTGCACCGACTATGCTTGACCTGCTGAATTTGGAAAAACCAGTTGAAATGACTGGGGAGACGTTGATTAAGAAATAAGAATTGTTGATTGCAAGCGGAACGCACTCTTTAACGGGAACAGCTCGTTCTTTTCCCGACTCCGGAAAGAGGTGCAGGAAGCGTCAATCTGCAAAATACTTGCCATAAATTAACCCATTTTAAAGGAGAGAATTTACATGCCATTTATTACAGACGTATATGCTCGCGAAGTATTGGATTCCCGCGGAAATCCTACAATTGAAGTTGAAGTTTACACACAATCAGGTGCTTTCGGACGCGCTTTGGTACCATCAGGTGCTTCTACAGGTGAATACGAAGCAGTTGAACTTCGTGACGGCGACAAAAGCCGCTACCTGGGCAAAGGTGTTCAAAAAGCAGTAGAAAACGTAAACAACGAAATCGCTGAAGAAATCATCGGTATGGATGTAACAGATCAAGTTGCAATCGACACAGCGATGATGCAGCTGGACGGAACTGAAAACAAAGGTAAACTAGGCGCTAACGCAATCCTTGGTGTATCCATGGCTGTTGCACGCGCAGCTGCTGACTTCTTCGGAGTTGAACTTTACCAATACCTTGGAGGTTTCAACGCGAAGCAGCTTCCAGTTCCAATGATGAACATCGTTAACGGAGGAGAGCACGCTGATAACAACGTTGACATCCAGGAATTCATGGTAATGCCTGTTGGTGCTCCTACTTTCAAAGAAGGTCTTCGCATGGGTGCGGAAATCTTCCACAGCCTTAAGAGCGTTCTTAAATCCAAAGGCTACAACACAGCTGTTGGTGACGAAGGTGGATTCGCTCCTAACCTGAAATCAAATGAAGAAGCTTTATCTACAATCATCGAAGCGATCGAAAAAGCTGGTTATAAGCCAGGCGAAGAAGTACTTCTTGCCATGGACGTTGCTGCTTCTGAAATCTACAACAAAGAAGATGGCAAGTATCATCTTTCTGGTGAAGGCGTTGTCCGTACTTCTGCAGAAATGGTTGATTGGTACGAAGAAATGTGCAACAAGTATCCAATCGTTTCAATCGAAGATGGTCTTGATGAAAACGACTGGGATGGCCACAAGCTATTGACTGAGCGCATCGGTAACAGAGTACAGCTTGTAGGTGACGATTTATTCGTTACAAACACAAACAAACTTTCTCAAGGTATCGAGCAAGGTGTAGGAAACTCTATCCTGATCAAGGTTAACCAAATCGGTACATTGACTGAAACATTCGACGCAATCGAAATGGCTAAGCGCGCTGGCTACACAGCGGTTATCTCTCACCGTTCTGGTGAAACTGAAGACAGCACAATCGCTGACATCGCTGTTGCGACAAACGCAGGCCAAATCAAAACAGGTGCTCCTTCACGTACAGACCGTGTGGCGAAATACAACCAATTGCTTCGTATTGAAGACCAATTGGCCCACACTGCACAATACCTTGGAGCGAAAACGTTCTATAACATCAAGAAGTAATCTTGATTTGAGATCCGTCCACTTTGTGGGCGGATTTTTTTTGTTTGATTGGATCCGCGGGATGTGAAAATATGTCGATTGGTCGATAGAGCAGCAAAAGTGGCTGATGGAACAGGAATAGCGGTTGATAGATTCAAAAACTGATTGATAGCCCCTTCAAACCGGCTGATAGAACAACAAAACCGGTTGATAGTACACTCCCCAGTAGCCTCCATCAGCCGCCACCCAGCACCCTGCCTAAACAAAAAAAGGCCGGAATCACAATTGGATCCGGCCTCCTTTAATATCAACTTCACTATTGAACTAAATCCGCCTCAAAGAATCTGTACCTTTCAACTGCTGAATTGAGGGGACACCAATCCCGAACATAGCTGCCCGCAGTTCAAATTCAATCCGCTGAAACTGCCCATCCAGCGCTTCTTCATCAGCCGCCGCTGCATATGGGAGTAGTGACCTGCCAAATCCGGCCATATCTGCCCCTAACGCAATCGCTTTTGCTGCCTCCACTCCATTTTTCATACCTCCGCTCGCAAATAATGCCACGTCCGGGTTGTCTCTTCTAATTTGCAACAAACTTTCAGAAGTTGGAATGCCCCAATCACGGAAGGATTCCGCAGCTTTTGCCCTTAGCGGATCTTTTGATCGGTACGCTTCGACCTGGATCCAGGATGTGCCCCCTGCGCCGGCCACATCGATGAAAGAAACCCCTGCGTCATACAACCGGCGAGCGGTAGCGCAGCTGATTCCCATTCCTACTTCTTTTACTCCGACAGGAACCGGAAGAGATTTTGCCACCTCTTCAATTTTAGGCAACAAGCCTTTAAAGTTCGTGTCACCTTCAGGCTGAAAAGCTTCCTGCAGGCTGTTGAGATGAAGAATGAGTGCATCCGCTTCTATGAGATCAACAGCACGCCGGCATTGTTCGATTCCATATCCGTAATTGAACTGTACCGCCCCGATGTTTGCAAGGATAGGGGTGGTCGGAGCGTGTTTGCGTACATCATAAGTATAGGCAGTCTGTTCCTTTTCAATGGCTGTCCTCATCGAACCGACTCCCATCGCCCATCCTCGATTTTCCGCTATTTTAGCAAGAGTCTCGTTGATTTTAGCCGCCGTCTCTGTTCCACCTGTCATCGAACTGATCAGAAACGGTGTTTTCAGTTGCTTATCAAAAAGGCGCGTGCTGAGATCAACCTCTCGAAAATCAATCTCAGGAAGGGCATTATGCTCGAACCTGAACAATTCAAAACCGGTGGTCATTACATCTGATTCCACTTCTTTCGTTAAGCAAATATCAATATGCTCCGTTTTTCTTCTCTCTGTGATACTGGGCTTTTCTTTGTCGGTCAAGCTAATCCCTCCCTCTGTTGCTGCTGCAGAATGGGTCCGAAAATCGAAAGCGATTGTACATCTGTAAAGAGATATTGGCAATTAACGACTAAACAACTTTAATCCATCCTACCCATCTTGGGCCAGAATTAATCCTTGTGCCATCACTCTCTATGGTTTTTTCAACAGGAAATAAAAAATGAACCATGCTATAGACGTATTCAACTGAAATCAGTTATAAATTACCTGCGTTTCGTCGAATGCAACACATTTCTATTCCGCATCTCCAAAAAATTCAAAACCTTGTTGTGACTATCTGCAGGGTATGATAAAATTAAAAATATTGCTTAACGTTCGTTTCAGGAGGTGGGACTCGTGCATACATTATTAATCACTTTACTTATCATTGTTTCAATTGCTCTTATCGTAGTTGTACTATTGCAATCAGGTAAAAGTGCAGGACTATCAGGTGCCATCTCAGGTGGTGCAGAGCAGCTATTCGGAAAACAGAAAGCGCGCGGACTCGATTTAGTGCTGCACCGCATTACTATTGTACTTTCCGTATTATTTTTCATTTTGACACTTGCTGTAACATACTTCGGTTTTTAATCAACAGAAACCCGGTCCAAACAGGCCGGGTTTTTTATTGTTGTAAAACGAGAAAAAATATACATAACAGGTTTCATTACTGGATTGTTTTGCCTGTATTTGCTTACAATAAAGGGTAGGTTATTGTTAATCAAACGTTTGATTAATAAACAATAAAGTGATATACGCTACAGAACGCATACCAACATGCAGTTTCTTATAAGTTCCGCCATTTACATATAGCAGTAAGATGCTATCACTGAATATATTTTCAAAAGGAGTCAGAACCATGAAAACTGTTTTGCCAAAACCATTTACATTTGAAGCCGGCCCCCGTGCTGTATTGCTTCTTCACGGGTTTACCGGAAATTCTGCCGATGTCCGCATGCTCGGCCGTTTCTTGGAGAAAAAAGGCTATTCTTCGCATGCTCCTCACTATAAAGGGCACGGTGTCCCACCGGAGGAACTTGTCCATACAGGGCCCGAAGACTGGTGGAAGGATGTCATGGACGGATATAACCATCTTAAGGAAAAAGGGTATGAGGAAATCGCCGTGGCCGGTCTGTCGCTCGGAGGGGTATTTTCACTGAAATTAGGTTACACTGTACCTGTAAAGGGTATTGTACCGATGTGTGCGCCAATGTACATAAAGAGTGAAGAAGTCATGTACAAAGGTGTTGTGGAGTACGCCAGGGAATTCAAGAAGTTTGAAGGAAAAGACCCGGCCACGATTGAAGAAGAAATAGAAGAGTTCAAGAAAACTCCGATGAATACACTGAAAGCACTTCAGGAATTGATAGCGGATGTACGGGACAACGTAGATATGATTTACAGCCCGACGTTTGTGGTACAAGCGCGGAATGACCACATGATAAATACAGATTCGGCCAATATTATTTATAACGCCGTCGAATCAGATAATAAAGAGATTAAATGGTATGAAGAATCCGGCCATGTCATCACGCTCGACAAAGAAAAAGAGCAACTGCACGAAGATGTGCATGCATTCCTCGAAGGCTTGGATTGGACTGTATAAATAACGATTTAGGAGGTATGAAAATGGATGATTCTATTCGCGAAAAAATAGACAAGCTCCTTTCTTATATGAAAGATGAAGCTTATAAGCCACTGACAGTACAAGAGCTGGAAGAGGCTTTTGGAATCGAGGGTTCTTCCAATTTTAAAGAGTTTGTGAAAGCTCTTGTCACAATGGAGGAAAAGGGACTTGTGGTCCGCACGCGCAGCAACCGCTATGGTTTGCCGGAGAAAATGAACCTTGTCCGCGGTAAACTGTCAGGGCATGCAAAAGGATTTGCATTCGTCCTTCCGGATGAGCCGGGGTTAGATGACATTTTTATTCCCCCGAATGAAACGAATAATGCGATGAACGGGGATATCGTCCTTGCACGAGTATCCTCTGAATCTTCCGGAAGCCGCAGGGAAGGGTCAATCGTGCGCATCTTGGAAAGAGGAGTTTCACAGGTAGTCGGAACCTATACTGAAAGCAAGCATTTCGGTTTTGTCATCCCTGATGATAAAAAGTTCTCTAGTGATATTTTTATCCCGAAGTCAGCGAACATGGGAGCGGTTGAAGGACATAAAGTCGTCGTCAAACTGACGTCCTACCCAGAAGGCCGCAAAAGTGCGGAAGGAGAAGTCATTGATATCCTGGGCCATAAAAATGATCCCGGTGTTGATATCCTTTCCGTTATCCACAAGCATGGAATCACGGTGGAGTTCCCGGATGAAGTGATGGAGCAGGCAAACAGCGTCCCTGATGAAATTGATCCGTCCGAACTTGAGAACCGCAGGGACTTGCGCGGCGAAACAATTGTCACGATTGACGGCGCAGATGCCAAGGACCTTGATGATGCAGTAACCGTTAAACAACTGGATAACGGTAACTACAAGCTTGGTGTTTATATTGCGGATGTCAGCTATTATGTGGAGGAAAATTCTCCAATCGATCAGGAAGCGTTTGAGAGAGGAACGTCGGTTTATTTGGTAGACCGGGTCATTCCGATGATCCCCCACCGTCTATCTAACGGGATCTGTTCACTGAATCCGAAAGTGGACCGCCTGACTCTTGGGTGTGAGATGGAAATCAATGCTCAAGGTGAAGTCGTGAAGCATGAAATCTTCCAGAGTGTCATCAAGACGACTGAACGGATGACTTACTCAGATGTGAATAAGATTCTTGTGGATAAAGATGAGAAACTTCGCGAACATTACGAGCCGATCGTGCCAATGTTTGAAAAAATGGAAGAGCTTGCGAAAATTCTGAGAGAAAAGCGTATGAACCGCGGAGCCATTGACTTTGATTTTAAAGAATCAAAGGTCCTCGTGGATGAGGAAGGCAAGCCGACGGATGTTGTGCTGAGAACACGTTCCGTAGCGGAGCGCCTCATTGAGGAATTCATGCTCGTAGCGAATGAAACAGTAGCAGAGCATTTTCACTGGATGGATGTCCCATTCATTTATCGTATTCACGAAGATCCAAAAGAAGAGAAACTGCAAAAATTCTTCGAGTTCATCACAAACTTTGGATTATTCGTCAGAGGAACAGCCAACTCTGTTCATCCGCGTGCATTGCAGGAAATCATTGAAGCGGTTGAAGGGAAACCGGAAGAAATGGTTGTTTCCACGGTCATGCTCCGTTCCATGCAGCAGGCGAAATACTATGCGGAAAGCCTTGGTCACTTTGGTCTTTCCACACAATACTATACACATTTCACATCCCCGATCCGCCGTTATCCTGACTTGATCGTTCATCGCCTCATCAGGACATACCTGATAGAAGGCAAACTGGATGAAAGCACAAGGGCTAAATGGGCGGCCCAGATGGATGAAATCGCTGAGCATACATCAAGCCGAGAGAGACGTGCAGTGGATGCTGAACGTGAAACAGATGAACTGAAGAAAGCAGAGTACATGCTTGATAAAGTTGGAGAAGAATATGAAGGAATCATCTCTTCTGTTACGAATTTCGGTATGTTCGTCGAACTTTCCAACACAATCGAAGGCCTTGTTCATGTCAGCTACATGACGGATGACTACTACCGCTTTGACGAAAGATCAATGGCGATGATTGGCGAACGGACAGCAAACGTATTCCGTATCGGTGACGAAATCACCATCCGTGTAGTGAACGTCAATAAAGACGAACGGGCGATTGACTTTGAAATTGTCGGAATGAAGAACAACCAAAGACCGCGTGAAGAGAGACCCAGACCGACAGTTGTAAGAACCAAACAAAAGGACGGGAAAGGCGCACCGAAAGATAACAAAAAAGAATCAGGTGAATGGTCGACTCGTCCGCCAAAGAATAAGAAGAAAAAAGGCAGCAAGAAATTCGATAATGCGCCTAGAAGCAAAAGAAAACCTAAAAAGCGTAAATAAGCAAATGAAGGAGAAAAGAGGCTCTCTTTTCTCCTTTGCTTTAAACTAGTATAATGAACTATACTAATGTAAAACGGGCGGATATAAAGAACAAACCGCCATCGGTAAAGAAAGAGGGGGAACCGTAATGCCAAAGGGTGAAGGAAAGTTAATCGCACAGAACAAAAAAGCGAGACATGATTTTACCATCGAAGAAACGTACGAAGCCGGGCTCGTCCTGCAAGGAACGGAAATCAAGGCAATCAGGGCCGGACGTGTAAACCTGAAAGACTCTTTTGCAAGAATCCAGCAAGGTGAGGTATTTGTCCACAATATGCATATCAGTCCTTATGAACAGGGGAACCGTTACAATCACGAGCCGCTCAGAACTCGTAAGCTGCTGCTGCACAAGAAACAAATTGCCAAACTGATTGGTGAAACAAAAGAAGCAGGGTATTCTCTCGTGCCGTTGAAGCTGTATATTAAAAATGGAGTCGCCAAGCTTTTGATTGGTCTTGCAAAAGGTAAAAAGAAATTCGATAAGCGTGAAGACTTGAAACGTAAAGATGCAAACCGGACCATACAGCGCGAACTTGCACAAAGGCAGAAAGGTAATTACTGATTAACGTAATTTACCATAAGCCTATTCATTGCAAATCACGGCAGATTTGTTATAATAATAGTTGTCGCGAGGTAATCACGCGGCATTAAGGACAACTGAATAAGTGACTGAGCTTAACTTATTCTGCCCGTTCTTCCCTTTAAGGTTGTTTTGCGAATAGCAAAATTAACCATTCTATCATGGGGACGTTACGGATTCGACAGGGATAGTTCGAGCTTGAGTTGCGAGCCGTGGGGATCGTCCACGATAAAACGTCAACGCCAATAATAACTGGCAAATCTAACAACAACTTCGCTTTAGCAGCGTAAGCTAGCTTAGCGGTTCCTCCCTCCATCGCCCATGTGGTAGGGTAAGGGACTCACTCTTAGTGGGCTACGCCGGATTCCACCGTCTGAGGATGAAGGAAGAGATTAATCAGGCTAGCTGCACGGACGCCCGTCGATAGGCAGAAGTAGCAGCGAACTCGCGAATATATCGACTACGCTCGTAGATGCTTAAGTGGCGATATGTCTGGACGAGGGTTCGACTCCCTCCGTCTCCACCAAATACATATTTGGTGGTTTTTTATTTGAGATAAAAGTCTACTGATGTAAGTTCATATCACTTTTAAGCACCTGCAGATGAAAATCTCCAGGTGCTTTTTATCGTTAATTGCCCTGTTGCTAATAACAGTTATATCCGATGTTAAACACTGCCTTTCATGGAGTATGCGGCGAATATAGAACAAATGTACCGGTGAATGAGGCAGAAGGATTCGGGAATTAGGTTAGTACTAACTAATGCCTTCGATTTTATGAAAAATCGAAGGTATTTTATGTTCCGGTGAACTAGAGCATATCATCCAGGCTTCAAGGTGGGATATATAGAAAGACAAACGACGAATTTATTTTCTTTGAATAATGTCTTGGCGGTCAGGGTATTTACAAGTAGTCGTCATTTATCGAAATCATTTTTGTTCAAGGAGGTTAAGTATGACTGAATATAAGGAACAAAGTATTTCCCTTACCGGGGCAGTTGGATTGGGGACCGGAGTAATGATCAGTGCAGGTATATTTGCACTGCTCGGCCAAGTGGCTGAGTTAGCCGGAACTTGGTTTCCTGTTATATTCGTGGTGGGTGCAATTGTTACAGGTTTCAGTGCCTATTCCTATGTGAAAATGAGTCAGCAGTTCCCATCAGCGGGCGGTATAGGAATGTTTCTAATGAAAGCTTATGGAAAAGGAACAATTACTGCGTCTGCAGCTCTTCTGATGGCCTTTTCGATGGTTATTAACCAAAGTCTTGTAGCCAGAACGTTCGGAACCTATACACTACAGCTGTTTGGGGGAAGGCAGGCTGACTGGATTGTAGCGCTTTTGGGTGTAGGATTGTTAATTTTCTCCTTCCTGGTGAATATTTCGGGAAACAAATTTATTCAAAGCTTCACTTCAATAGCCTCTTTATTGAAAATAGTTGGGTTAACGACCATATCCGTAGCTGGAATTTGGGTTGCCGACTCTATGTTTGCTCCTGTAGAGTCTGAAGGTGGTCCTTCTCCGCAAATACCTATGGAAAACTATATTGCTGCTGTAGCTTTAACGATCCTGGCTTTTAAAGGGTTTACCACGATCACTAACAGCGGTGCAGAAATAACAAAGCCAAAGAAAAATGTTGGAAGAGCCATTGCGATATCCATCTCTATAAGTCTGGCCGTATATGTGTTATTGTCCTGGGCTGTATTCACCAATCTATCGATAACTGAAATTATTAAGGCAAAAGACTATGCACTGGCCGAAGCTGCAAGACCAGCGTTTGGTGATGCAGGGGTTTGGGTTACGGTAATCATTGCTATTATTGCCACCATTTCAGGGATCATTGCATCCGTTTTTGCAGTCTCCCGGATGTTGGCTATGCTTAGCGAAATGAAACTTATCCCTCATAAACACTTTGGCATGCCGGGAACCATTCAAAAGCATACACTTGTATATACGGTTGTATTCGCATTAGTGTTGACAGTTTCTTTTGATTTGTCAAGGATTGCTTCCATGGGGGCTATTCTCTATCTCATAATGGATATGATGATACACTGGGGAGTCTTTAAACATCTTAGAAAAAAGGTAAATGCAAATCCAGTAATCGTTATGGGAGCTCTCATATTTGATGGAATAGTTCTTGCTGCCTTTCTTATGGTGAAAATCAAAACTGACCTTTTGGTTGTTTTTGTCTCATTAGTGTTAATAGTTGTAACCTTTTTAGGAGAAAAACTCTTTTTAAAGAAGATAGCTAACAAGTCGGAGGGTTAAAAAATCCCTTATACGATATGAAACTAGCGAAGGATTCCTCCTTCGCTAGTTTTGTTGATGTTATTTATCTTAATAATATTCAAGAGGGCTGCTCCTTCCAGGAAACATTCAACCACTTAATGCCAAACCTAAAACAAAAGCTGGCATCGGGTAAAAGCGCACGTCTTTTTTCCAGCAAAAGATATTTGTTAAAAAATACTCCTTTTTTAAAGTCCTCCATATGGTATGATTTATATGGTAATTCTATAGGAGGCAATTACATGTTGGATATTAATCAAATAGAATCTTTTGACCCAACGTCCTTTAAGAAACATATGGACTTTCCTTCATGCCCCTTAGAGGGTCACTTTGAGCAAATGATTCAGATATTGAAAGAAGAAGGCGGAAATCATTTAACGCACTTAGCCTTTTTAAAAGATAAAGAAGTTTTCTGGACGAAGGACCAATCGGTTTTTATCGTATATAGACAGATTGCAAACAAATTGATTGTACTGGGAGATCCCATTGGCAATAAAGAAAATATAAAGGATTCGATTAAGGAATTCTGTGAATATAGCCAAAATAAAGGGTTAAAACCCGTCTTCTATCAGATCAGTTCGAGGTATATGTCTCATTATCATGAATCAGGTTACAGATTCATCAAGCTTGGGGAGGAAGGGCTGGTGGACCTTGAAAGGTTTACTTTGTCGGGTAAACACAACTCGAATCTCCGAAACAGGATGAATAATTTTGAAAAGAATGGCTTCACATTCGAAGTAGTTCATCCCCCATTTGATCACGAATTGCTTAGGAAAATTACCCATGTATCAAATTCATGGCTTGGAAATCAGAAAGAAAAGGAATTCTCGGTTGCATCTTTCCGGGAAGATTATGTCTCCAGGTTTCCGATAGCTGTTTTGTGGGATGCTGAAGGCAAGCTTATCGCCTTTTCAACACTTGCCCCCAATTATAAAGGCAGCATCAGCATCGATTTGATGAGAAGGGTTTCGGACAGCCCTCCGGGAACAATGGCTGTATTGTTCATCCATATTTTCAACTGGGCAAAGACACAAGGCTATCAGTCCTGCAGCCTGGGAATGTCGCCGCTTTCCAATGTCGGAAACTCCAGTCATTCCCTTACCAGCGAAAAAATCATCAGGCTCGCCTATCTCTATGGAAATTCTTTGTATAACTTCCGTGGATTAAAGGAGTTTAAAGATAAGTTTTCAACCAGCTGGGAGCCAAAGTATCTGGCCTACAAGAAAACGACTCTACCCATTGCATTCGTCCAGCTCTTTCTGCTGATCAACGGCAAGCCGCGTGTAAAGTTCCTTCCGGAGAGACGATAAGGAGTTTTTCTTTTGACACCTTTCACTGAAAATGTAGTAGAAATTATTAAAAGCATTCCTCCCGGACGTGTGATGACGTATGGACAGATTGCAGGATTGGCCGGGAGTCCCCGTGCCGCCCGCCAAGTGGTGAGAATTCTTCATTCCATGAGCCGTAAACACCAACTACCCTGGCACCGTGTGATCAATGCCAGGGGGCAGATCGCTCTCCAGGAAGAGGAAGCCATCCAGGAACAGAGGCTGAATCTAGAAATGGAAGGCGTAGAAGTCGGTCTTCATGGGGAGATCAATCTGAAAAAATACCGGTGGGATCCCGATGGTTAGACATTTTCTTACTAAAAGAAAGTGTCTTTTTTTTATATTACTAAATGGATAAATATGCTAAAATAAATCAAAAACTTATTAATGAATTGAGGAGCAGGAATGAATACTGTCTGGTCAGTTGGTGTTACGTTACTTGTCATTATTGGGGCTGTATTAGTAGGGAAGCAGATTAAGAAATTATCCTCCGGGGAAAAAGAGGAGCTAAAGACTGAACTGAAAAATCCATTGGTTCTCATAGCAGGGTTAATTCCTTTGGGTGGACTGCTCGTCTATGTTTCCTTTGCGTTTCAGTCGATTACACTGAGAGTGATTGCCTTCATTCTGATTGGGGCAGGCCTGATTATTGAGGGTGCTATGCTTTCAAAGCAAACATCAAAAGGATCAATCCTGGTGGTGCTTGGAGCTGCCACTGTTATTGTTACAGGTTTCATTGTAACAAAATCGTTCTGGTAAGCCAGCGAAAAGAAATGGTTGTAACGTTCCGCCATAAGTACTTCTTCCTTATGGTTCAATGGTTTTTGGATTGGTGCATAAACCGTTATAATGGAGACAAGTATTTATGAAAGGAAGATGATAATGGAGGGCTTCTTGAACATAGTGTTTGGGTATGTCATTTTAGCGGTTCCTGCTTTGATCATAGTGTTATTGTTTATGCGAAAGTCCAAGATGGATCTGGAGAATTTTGATGAAAGTAAATATCAAATCCTTGATCATGATGATGAAAAGTAGAGATTGTTACTGGAAATAATTTTATTCCTTGCCGAGGGTGAATAGCTTCTTTTCTTTTTAGCTGACTATGATAATTTTTGTGGATTCTGCCCATATATTTGGGACTTACTATTAAAAAGCGACAAAGTATTAGAAAAGCACTTTAAAAAAAGAATGTCAGGTGTCCGCTAATATGCAGGTGCTGTCGTAAATAGGCCAAAAAACCATCCAGAAGAGCAGCTGGATGGTTTTTTGGGCTTCAAAATAAAAAAGATATCGGTGAATACTTTGAAAAAACATATTGAAGTTTACGTTAACGTTAATGATAAAATATAATTATCAAAAAATTCAGAAACAGGATGATCTCAATGAACTATACGATATCACAGCTTGCAGAAGAATTTGGTTTGACAACGAGAACCATCAGATATTATGAAGAACTGGATCTCTTGAATCCTGGCCGGAGTGACAATAGCAGAAGAGTGTATTCCAAAAAAGAATATGCCCGCCTTAAATTGATTGTCCGGGGAAAACGGTTCGGGTTTTCGTTAGAAGAGATCAAGGAAATGATCCACCTCTTTGACCGCGATCGCAGCGGTAAAGCACAGCTGGAGAGAACTATCGAGTATGGCAATCAGAAGATTGAGGAAGTGAGCGACCGGATTAAAGAGCTTGAAACGATGAAACAGGATTTAGAAAATCTTCGTGATGATTTTGCAAGAAGACTTGAGCATATGGAGAGAGAAGAAAATAAAAGCGAGGTAATTCGATGAAAAAAATTAAAAACTTTTACTTGGAAGATCCTCATTTTATCAACCTTCTGAACAGTTCCTTGGATAAAGAAATGAGGGAATGGGCGCACAATGAGCTGATAGAATTCGGGCGGATGTGTGCCGGGGAGATTGACGAACGTGCTGTCCATACTGACCGGGAAGGCCAGCCGCGGTTGATTAAATATGACCGTTTCGGGGAGGAAATTTCAGAAATCTGGGTGAATGAAGGGTACAAACAAACGGTTAAAGATACGTATAATAAAGGGATTGTCGGCTATATCCATAAAGAGATACCTGAACTTGGACGGAAAGGAAATTATCTATATTCTTATGCGCAGGGGTATCTGCTCTCACAGTCAGAACCAGGCTTCTACTGTCCAGTCACCCTGACAATGGCTACGGCTTATCTCCTGAAGCACTACGCCAGTGATGAAGTCAAAGACCGTTTTCTTCCTCATGTCCTTTCCACTGGAGAGGTTGAACTCTATGAAGGAGCCACTTTCTTGACGGAGCGGCAGGGAGGCTCGGACGTAGGAGCCAATGATACCAAAGCGGTTAAGACCGGTGAATCCTATCGTCTTTATGGAGAGAAATACTTTGCTTCCAATTCAGGGATGTGCGGAGTCACGATGGTTCTCGGCAGGATGGAAGGGGCGAAAACAGGTACAAAGGGGCTTAGTTTGTTTGCTGTTCCGTGGAGGAAAGAGAATGGCAAGTTGAACGGCATTAAAATTAGAAGACTGAAAGACAAACTGGGTGTCCGGGCCGTTCCATCCGCTGAGGTCGAATTTGATGGGGCAGAAGCATTTCTCGTAGGAGAACCTTCAAGGGGCATTCATTATATGATGGAGGCGCTCAACCTTTCGAGAGTCTGCAACGCCATTGCCTCGATCGGCATCATGAGGCGGGCCTATATGGAAGCGAGGAATTATGCTTTTCACAGGGAGGCATTCGGAAAGAAACTTGCGGAATACCCTATGGTGAAAGAAACGTTGACACATTTAGCTGTCAAACAGGAAATCGAAACGAGTGCCGTCTTCTCTCTTGTTGAACTGTTTGATAAAGTGATGTCCCATCAACACCCTGTGTCGGAAAAAGAAATAGTATTAAACAGGCTCCTCATTGCTCTGTTAAAAAAAGAAACGGCAGAACAGGCTATTCATTTCTCGCATGAGGCGATTGAAATGCATGGCGGAAACGGATTCATAGAAGATTTTGTCCTCCCAAGGCTTTTAAGAGATGCCCAGGTCCTGACGGTTTGGGAAGGCACAGCCAATATTCTGGGCCTTGAAATCCTGCGGTTGATGAGCAGGCATAATGCGCACAAGCTGTTCATTGAGGAAATGAGGAAGAAGCTGAACAGTGTGTCCGCGTCTTTAGATTCCCTAAAAAGACCTGTCATTGAAGGACTGAATGAGCTGGAAGAACTGACAGAGTATGTCGCCGCTTCAGCTGAAAACGTACAAACCTTCCATGCAAAAAAGATCGGTGACCGGATGACAGCCATCTATGAGAGCTGGATCAGCTTAAAAGAAGCGTCAGAGGGTGGTGAAAGAGAGCGGGCGAAAGCAGAGATTTTTATTGAAAAAACATGGACCCCGCATCTTCTGGATAAAGAGATGAAGGCTGTCACCTATTTTAACGTGATCTGCGGCCAGCAGCTGACTTCAGTGAAATAAAACAACCCCACACCGGTAACATGGTGTGGGGTATTGAATATATGGAGGAATCTGATTGCTCATTTCAAGATTTTCTTATCAAAGCAATTGCTTGTTTTTATTAACCTGCTTTCTCAGCAAGCACGGTCTCTTTTAACTGATTATACTTCCAGTAGAAAAGAGCGGTTGCCGAAATGGAAATGATTCCAAACATAAGTGTCATGTGCTGTAATCCCATAAGGTCGAGGAACAGCCCAGTCATAAGCAGCACGATTTGGAAGATTAGTCTGTCCAGCATGTTTCGGAACGAGAAAAACCTCCCGTGAAATTCTTTCGGGACACGTGTTTGAAAAATCGTAGCTGCAGTTGGGAAAAAGCACCCGACAGCAAATCCGAAAATGGCAAAGGCAGATACAGCCAATACGGTGTGATCAGCAAAGAACAACATCATTTGTGCAATTCCCATGACAAATGAGAATAGGAAAAGTATTAGATAAGGAGACCTCCCCCCGCTGATTTGTTTTACGAAGAAAGCCCCAAGCATAAAGGCAATCCCCTCAGCCGTATAAATCCATCCCTTGATGGCCGAGCTGTCCTGAAGTTCACTGATATTGATGACCAGCAGGTTGAAGCCGCCAAGAAATAACATAGGAATAAGTGTCATAATCAGCGTCATCATGACAATCGGAAGCCCCTTGATCACAGGGAAAACGTCCTTGAAACCACCCGACTTGGCTTTTCCTTTTTGGATCGTCCCTTCATCAGGCTCATCCAGCTGTAGTAAAAACGTCAGGAAAAACAGCGTCAAATAGGCAACAAGGGAAAGGAAATACAGCATGGTTAATGACATGACGACCAAAAGGACACCTGCCAAAGCCGTTCCAAGTATCCTGGAAAGGGTCGCCACATTCATATGCACACCGTTTAGCTGAAGCAATTCTTTTTCTTTCACAACCATTGGAATCGCCGCCTGCAAAGCAGGAAAGTAGAATGCCGCTGATACTTGAATGCAGATCATGAAGACGACCATCCACATAACGGAACCTGTGTAAATCGCGGCAAACATGAACAGCACGGAGACCGCCCGCCCGAATCCGGAGACAAGCATGACTTTTTTCTTATCAGCCTGGTCCGTCACTCTGCCGGCCAAGGGACCCAGGAGAAGACCGGCCAACAAGCCGACGGCTAAGATCAATGATTTTAAAAAGTCGGAAGGAACCTTTTCCTGCATGAATTCAAGGTTTCCGATAATCCCAAGCCATAATCCGAGACCGGCAACAAACTCCCCCATTAAAATGATCCATACATTTTTATTTTTCCACATATAATAAACCTCGCATAATTGAAATATATTTCGCCTTTCTAAATATACTACAGCTGCCAAGTGTTCGGTACCTTTTTTCTTATATAAATTATGGAAGAGGTTTTAGAGTGGCTCTGTCTCCTGAGAACGCAGTTTTCGTATATATTGTTGCTCTCGGAAAAATCCAAAGAGCCGGATTTTTCCCTTGGAGACAAGGGCTTTTTTCTCTGAACAAGGTGAATTAGCTCTTTTCTCCCTTGTTTATCAGGCTATTTCTGGTTAATTAAGTAGATATTTTTTAAAGTTTGTATTAAATAGCAACAAAGTTTCCGAAAAGAGCCTCTGAGAATGACGGATAAGAGGACAAATTACAGCCGTTCATGCAGGATTCAATTGAAAGATGTCGAATTGTCATATTATGGAGGTGATAGGATGGAGCAGGTTACAAAGAAATGGATTTGCTCTAAATGCAGGAAAGAGATTTTGGATGAGATAGAATTCAGAGACAATGGGGGCGTATGCGATGATTGTTACAGCATCCCTGTTATGAAAAGAGTCGGTCGTATTAGAAGATAATAAAGACACGGAAGGAATTTGGCAGTGGCAGTTCGTAATGATGAATTTAAAAAAAGATGAGTGTGAGATTCTTGAAACAACCTGGAATCCACACTCTTTTTTTAGTGCATTATCATGCTCTGCCAATAACAGCCATACTCCTTCAAAACAGAAAATGCTGCCTGCATAACGCAGACAGCACCGAATACCATGTGATGGGTCAAAATAAGAGTGGGAGTTATTTTCTTTTGCCCAACAACCCGCCAATGATCTCTGTTCCACCGGTTCCAGCAGACCCGGAACCGGAAGAGCCACCCGAGGTTCCAGTATCCGAAGAAGACCCAGAGTCGGAAGAGCCGCCCGAGGTGCCAGTATCCGAAGAAGATCCGGAATCAGAAGAACCGCCCGAAGTCCCTGTATCCGAGGTAGATCCAGAGTCGGAAGAGCTGCCAGTGGCACCCGAGGAGTCTGTCCCTGTAGAAGTCCCGGAGTCGTCGGTTGCGCCAGAAGTTTCCGTACCTGTAGAATCACCGCTGCCACTGGAGGTATTCTCTGAATCGGTTGAAGAACCGGAATCATTCGCATTGCCGCCTGCTGTTTCGCCTGTCCCCGATCCTGTCTCAGATGAACTGTTAACAGATCCTGAACTTGTATCAGAATTTGTTTCATTATTTGAACCCGTGCCCATTTCGGTATCTTGCGTTCCTGTACTTGATGAGGAATTGGCTGCTGCCTTTCCATATGTACCGCTTACCGGTGAAATGCTATCGCTTGATGCTGTTTTGGCAGAAGAGGAGCTCTTGTACTTGTCATAGGCCTCTTTACTGATTTCCAATTTAAATTGGTGCAGCTTTGATTCCCATGACTGCTGGTACTTATCAACCTTATAGGAAACAAATTTTTTGACTAAGCCTTGTATGTTCTCTTTAAAATTTTGAAAGTTACCCATGCCTGGATTGCCGATGGAGTAATGGGCTTCCAAAAGGTCTTTCATCGTTTTCCAATCTTGTGATGTAGAAGTCGAAGGTGAGGAATAGGATTGCTTGCCGCTTGCATCGTCTTTTTCATTAACGGAGTATCTTTCATTAGAGGAAATAGTGCTGGAATTTTGTTGTGGGTTGTCGTTGGTGTAGTTTCCGTTGCTATTTCTGGTGTACGCTGTTTGTTGTTTCTGGTAATAGTCATAGGGTGTAACAGATTTACTATTACTTACTTGCATTATTTCATCTCCTTCCTAAGTTTATTATAATTCGGAAAGATGAAATTGGGAATATAATAATGGTTCATATTACCTGAAAAATTTGATGTGTTTGTGGTTGGAGTCGCAAAGTTGGTTGTTTTAGGTCTTTATACCTTGTCAAAACATAAAAAGAGCGCAAAACCTTATGAGATAAAGGGTTCGCACTCTTTTTTACGTCCCAGGCAAGATTTGAACTTGCGACCTACAGCTTAGGAGGCTGTTGCTCTATCCAGCTGAGCTACTGGGACACAGGATATAATTATAAATGGTTTCGGCCTCAAGGTCAATTGATAGGATTTCATTTAGATATGCTTAAAGGAGGAATTTTAAAAAGTCATAGATTTACAGGACAAACATAGGCTATAATTAAAGCGAAATGATTACGATTAACAGGAGGGACACCATGAGTACAATGTGGTCTTGGAGCCGGGACCTTGTCGGAGTTTTGCTTTTTATCCTATTTATTGGTCTGTTTTTGGCCGGTGAAAGGCTGACCCAATTCCTTCCGGATATTATGCTGAACTCCAGCTTTGCCAATATGACGACCATTTTTCTAAGTATCCTGCTTGAGGCCGTCCCTTTCATATTGATTGGTGTTTTTGCCTCTGCCGTCATCCAGGTATTTGTGTCAGAAAATATGCTTCAAAAACTTGTCCCGAAGCGGTATCCGTATCTAGCGCTTTTGCCGGCAGCATTTGTCGGGGCCCTTCTGCCAATATGTGAATGTGCAATTGTGCCAGTGGCGAGAAGATTGATTAAGAAAGGAATCCCAACCCACTTGGCTATCGTCATTATGGTGACGGCACCTATTCTCAATCCGATCGTACTGGCTTCTACATACTATGCTTTTCAAAACAACCTGACAATCGTGGCGGGACGAATGGGAATTGCTCTAATTGCGGCATTGATTATAGGTGCTCTCCTCTACAGGCTGTATGGAAAAAAAGATTCATTGCGTATGGAGAAGGAGGAAGGACACCACCAACATCACCACCATCATGGGTCTAATAGATTGATGGAAACAATTGTACATGCAAGCGATGAGTTTTTTGATATGGGGAAATTTCTAATTATCGGTGCTCTTATAGCGGCTGCATTTCAAACTTTCTTGGATAGGGAGATTTTGCATACCATCGGTTCCAATGACATTATTGGACCGGCAGTCATGATGTCTTTTGCATATGTCGTGTCCCTATGTTCAGAAGCAGACGCCTTCGTTGCTTCCTCTTTTGGTTCGATTTTCACTTCGGGGTCTCTTCTTGCTTTTCTGGTTTATGGACCAATGATTGATTTTAAAAATACCCTGCTGATGCTGGCATATTTCAAGAAACGCTTCGTCCTGCTGTTTATAGGTGTGGTCACCCTTGTTGTATATGTCTGTACACTACTGTTTCAAATTCTAATAGGATAAGAGAGGTGTCAACCTTGAGGACGGTTCAATTTCACACATATCTGCGGGGAATCATCTTGATTGGCTATGCTCTGCTGATTCTGAAACTATTTCTTACCTTTGATATGGTCAATTTTGTTGCCGAAAAGATGCATGGATATATGTATTTTGCTTTAGGCGTTTTTATCTTTCTGGGTGTTGTTCAAATTATTAGAGGGACATCATCCGCCAAGCACAGTACTTCTTGCGGCTGTGAGGGGCATGAACTTCCTCGTGGTTTCTTAAAGTCAGCCTTGGTGTACAGCTTGTTCGTCATTCCTGTTATTTTGGGCTTCCTGCTTCCGGATAACCTGCTGGACAGTTCCGTCGCCTCCAAAAGAGGAGTGAATATGGGCAGCGGTATGTATACAGCCCCCCCGTCAACAGGAAAAAAGGCAGCAGTCAACGAAGAAGCAAACCCTATACAAGAAAAGGCAGAACCAGAAGTTCACCTTGGAAATTATGAAGAGTTTCCGGTTGAAAAGGATTTCGATAAATTAAAGGAAATTGTTTCTTCCAAGGAAAAAATCTATGTGAGAGATGAACAATTCATTCAAACACTCAGTATCATAGACGAAAACCTTGACGTGTTTATCGGAAAGGAAATTCAGTTAACAGGCTTTATTTATAAAGATGAAAGCTTTGTCGAAAATCAGGCAGTCATATCACGCTTCACTGTCACTTGCTGTGTGGCAGATGCGGGCGTCTACGGACTTTTGACCGAAGACAATCAGCTGGCATCACTTGAACCTGACACCTGGGTGAATGTCAGTGGAATCGTCAACAAGGTCGACTTCAATGGCTACATGATGCCTGTCATTACCAATCCCGTCTTTGAAGTGATTGAGGCTCCCGAAAATCCTTATGTGGAAGAATTCTATATAAAAATAGAGTAGTATAAGTAGCATCGGTGGAGAGGAATCGCCGGTGTTATTTTTTTCAGAGCTTTATTTGAGGTATTTAAATAATTTCAAAGGCCTCCTCTGTTTTCTGCAGATATAGAGCTATTTGAAGAGCATGCGCTAATTTAAAAACAGGAATCAGTAATTCTTAAATCATCTCTTCTTTACGTTTTCCTAGAATTATAAAACATCTATTGTTGACTCAACTCCAACTCCAACAGAGCCAAACTCCGCTAGGATTTATAGGTAGAAATCACCAAGGGGATTCCTGATA
Source organism: Rossellomorea sedimentorum (assembly GCF_046237645.1). GTDB lineage: Bacteria > Bacillota > Bacilli > Bacillales > Bacillaceae_B > Rossellomorea > Rossellomorea sedimentorum. The sequence goes on along the minus strand of NZ_CP143546.1, from coordinate 3,596,622 downwards.
ATCGTCAATTAGGCTGGGAGGAGTGGAAAGGATTCAGAAATTGTTTTATTAGTAGTGCATCGGGTAAATAAATTAATGCACATACTATTAAGTGTTTAAGTAAATGTTGTAAGAGAAATGTCGAAAAGTTAATGACTCAAATGCTTTACATACTGTAGGGGGGTATAGTAAGATAGCGGTGAGGGAGGTGGCGCAATGGTATCGAACCCGGAAGAACTGGTTGAAATCGATTCATGTTGCTCATCAGATGAAGACAGAAAAAGCCATCATCCAGATAAAGTGAAAAGTAATCTGGTCACCAGGCTGAATCGGATAGAAGGACAGATCCGCGGAATCAAAAGGCTGATTGAAAATGATACGTACTGTGATGATGTCATTACCCAGATATCGGCTACACAGTCTGCCATGAACAGCGTTGCCAAAATCCTGCTAGAAGGACATATGAAATCATGTGTTCTTGAAAGAATACAGGAAGGCGATACAGAAGTATTGGACGAAGTGCTTGTCACTATACAAAAATTAATGAAAAAATAAGGAGATGTTAAGCATGGAAAACGTTACACTAAATGTTACTGGAATGTCTTGTGGTCACTGCGTTAAAGCAGTTGAAGGAAGTGTTGGGGAACTGAATGGAGTTCAGTCCGTAAAAGTTAACTTGGATGCAGGAAAAGTCGATGTATCCTATGATGAAAGCAAAGTGACGTTGGATACCATTAAAGAAACGATAGACGATCAAGGGTATGACGTTCAATAATTTTTGAAACGTGCCGGAAGTGGCACGTTTCTTTCGCAAAATAATATACCCTATATGGGTATGGGGAGGGATATCATGAGCGAAAATACTAAAGATATTAATTACCAAGTGACAGGGATGACTTGTGCTGCCTGTGCCTCCAGAATTGAAAAAGGATTAAAAAAGATGGAGGGGGTCAGTGATGCAAATGTCAATTTTGCTTTGGAAAAGGCCTCAGTTAAATTTGACCCCACGGTTACCGCTCCGCAGAATCTGCAGGAGAAGATTAAAGATCTTGGATACGACGTTGTTAACGAAAAAGCTGAGTTTGAAATCACAGGTATGACGTGTGCCGCCTGTGCGACCCGAATTGAAAAAGGCCTTAACAAAACCGATGGGGTCTCAAAGGCAAACGTCAATCTCGCCTTGGAAAAAGCTACCATTGAATATAATCCTGCTCTGGTTACGCCTTCCGACCTTATAAAAAGAGTCGATAAGCTGGGTTATGGAGCCAGGGAAACTGCTGAGAAGAATAATGAAGATAGGGCAGACTACAGGGAAAAAGAGATTCAAAATCAGCAGGGGAAATTTCTCTTTTCCGCCATACTGTCATTACCACTCCTCTGGGCGATGGTCAGTCACTTTGAGTTCACTTCATTCATCTATCTGCCTGATATGCTGATGAATCCGTGGGTACAGTTTGCATTGGCAACACCGGTGCAATTCGTTGTCGGCAAGCAATTCTATGTCGGAGCTTATAAAGCATTGAAAAATAAGAGTGCCAATATGGATGTACTGGTTGCCTTAGGAACTTCCGCAGCGTATTTTTACAGTTTATTCTTATCGATACAGTCAATCGGAGCAAACCAAGGAATGACGGAGCTCTATTTTGAAACGAGTGCCATATTAATCACATTGATTATCCTTGGTAAGTTGTTTGAAGCGCGAGCAAAAGGAAGATCCTCTGAAGCGATTAAAAAGCTGATGGGGCTGCAGGCGAAAACCGCAACCGTACTGAGAGACGGGGAAGAAACCGAAATTCCGCTGGAAGAAGTGACAGTCGGAGACGTTGTATTTGTAAAGCCGGGCGAAAAAGTACCGGTTGACGGCGAAGTCCTTGAAGGCCGTTCTGCACTCGATGAATCCATGCTCACTGGTGAAAGTGTTCCTGTTGACAAGACGGTTGGAGATGAAGTCATCGGGTCCACTATTAACAAAAATGGGTTCCTCAAGATCAAAGCAACAAAGGTTGGAAGAGATACTGCGCTTGCTCAAATTATTAAGGTGGTAGAAGAAGCCCAAGGGTCAAAAGCTCCGATACAAAGGATGGCAGACCGGATATCCGGCATTTTTGTTCCGATAGTGGTTGGCTTGGCGATTATCACCTTTCTAATTTGGTTTATCTGGATCACCCCAGGAGATTTTGCAGAAAGCTTGGAAAAACTGATAGCTGTCCTTGTTATAGCATGTCCATGTGCGTTGGGGCTGGCAACGCCTACCTCCATCATGGCAGGCTCCGGCCGTTCAGCAGAATTTGGGATTCTCTTTAAGGGAGGAGAACACCTTGAAACGGCGCATAGCATTTCTACGGTTGTGCTGGATAAGACAGGTACAGTCACCAACGGTAAACCCGTTTTGACTGATGTAATTCTTCATGAAAACATAAATGAATCAGACTTTTTGAAATTGGTTGGTGCTGCCGAACGACCTTCTGAACATCCATTGGCTGTTTCCATTGTCGAAGGAATCAGAGAGAAAGGAATTGACATAACGTCGGATGCAGAATTTGAGGCGATTCCGGGATTCGGGGTTTCGGCAACGGTTAATGGACGCAAAGTGCTAATCGGTACAAAAAAACTGATGGATCGTGAGAGTGTGACAGTGGAAGAGGCTGTCCTGCAAACGAAAAATGAACTTGAAAGTGAAGGGAAAACAGCGATGCTGGTATCGATAGATGGTGAATATGCAGGATTAATCGCTGTGGCTGATACGATTAAAGACACTTCCAAAGAAGCGGTCAATCGCTTGAAAGAGATGGGGCTTCAAGTCATTATGATGACAGGCGATAACCGCCAGACAGCCGAGGCAATAGCCAAAGAAGCGGGTATCGAGAATGTCATCGCGGAAGTGCTGCCTGATGGCAAGGCGGATGAAGTGAAGAAGCTACAGGCTGAAGGCAAGAAAGTGGCGATGGTCGGTGATGGTATCAATGATGCTCCCGCATTGGCGGTTGCAGATATTGGAATGGCAATAGGCACAGGTACGGATGTGGCTATGGAAGCAGCAGATATCACTCTGATTCGGGGAGACCTGAATAGTATCGCGGATGCCATCTTCATGAGTAAGAAAACCATCAGAAACATCAAACAAAATTTGTTCTGGGCATTTGCCTATAACACATTGGGCATCCCGGTTGCTGCCGTAGGACTGCTTGCCCCTTGGCTGGCGGGAGCCGCCATGGCGTTCAGTTCCGTTTCTGTTGTGTTGAATGCACTAAGGCTGCAAAGAGTAAAGCTGTAGGAGGTAGATAAGATGAAGAAGTGGGTTATTGCTGCAGTCGCTTACCTGTTGCTGGTCGTTGCGGGCTATACGGTGTATGCTCAATTTAATGAGACCAATATTGATACTCATGAATCTGATCATGCTGCCTCCGTTCAGGCAGACGCTCAGATTCATTAGGATGGCACACAAGCAGACTTCTGCTTGTGTGCTTTTTTTATATTATTTTTTCGTGTAGTTCAAGTCCCAAGTGATACCATAAGGATCTTTAACTTTAGCGAATTTAGCTCCCCAGAATGTATCCTGAAGCTCCATATGTATTGTACTTTTGGCAGTCAGCCGGTCGTATACTTTTTGAATGTCCTCTTCACTTTCAAACTCAAGGACAAGTGAAATGTTGCTTCCTGCTTCGACTTCGCTTCCCGGAAAAGTGTCAGAGACCATCAACAACAGGTCGCCTTTGACAAATCGGGCATGCATTAATTTATCATCGATTTCCGGTGGTGTCGGATAATCCGCTGCCCCGAAAGTTTGAGCCTGGGCGATCTCACCTTCAAATATTTCTTTATAATACTCCAGTGCTTCCTTTGCATTGCCGTTAAACGTAAGATAAGGTATTGCCTGTTTCATCCTCAACACTCCTTTTATAAGGTTCTATCAATAGTATAGCCAAAAGAGTTCGGAAAAACAAGAACGTTTGTTCTGTATATGTGCTTTTTCCTGAAGGCTCTTTTTAAAACTTTGTTGCTATTTACTATTAAGTTCAAGAGATATGGCCAGAAATCACAGAAAATATCTTAGTCAGCAAGAAAGAAAAGAGCTATTCACCTTATTCAGAGAGAAAAGCCCTTGTACCCAAGGGAAAAATCCGGCCCTTTGGATTTTTCCGATAGCAACAATCTATACGAAAACAGCTTTCCTAAAAGAGAAATTTTAAAAGAGATAAACGTTTTGTCGATGATGCAGGAAAATCAGCTGGGGAAGTGGAATTTAACGCTTGAAAGGAGTGATGTAATGATAATCAAACCACGTATTATCCCTCTGGAACTTTTGCAGCTGCAAGCACTGGATGAAAGGCTGGCTGAAACCCATATTGCTAAGAAGCTGGTCTATGAGGCACTTGGCCGGAGAATGGCTGGCTATAAAGGAGAAGTAAGCTTGAATTACCCCCTTAGCTATTTATCTTCGAAAGATTTTTTCATCCTTCATAACGTCCGTCTCTTCGATGGTACCCACTACTTTCAAATTGATACCCTTATCGTAACAGTGAAGTTCATTCTTATAGTAGAGACCAAAAATATGACAGGGGTATTGTATTTTGACACAGAGTTCAATCAACTCATCAGGACGAACGAAAAAGGAGAAGAAGGCTTTTCGGATCCATTGCTTCAAGTAAAGCGCCATAAAATTCAATTAAGAAAATGGCTTGCAACCCTCAAATTGTCTCACCTTCCAATTGAATCGTTAGTAGTCAGCAGTAATACCCGCACTATTCTTCAATCTTCCTCAGATACTGTCCATAAAAAGGTTATCCACAGTGGACAACTTCCATTTCAAATTGATGCACTTCAGGAAAAATATCAACGGAAACATCTCCAAAAGGAAGAGGCAATGGACCTGGCTAACGAAATTGTTAAACACCATATACCGCTGCAAGTGGATGTACTAAAGAAATTCGGAATTAAACCTGATGAATTGATCAAGGGTGTGAAGTGTCCGCATTGTGAGTATTTACCTTGTAAACGAGCATATGGGAAGTGGATATGCGAGAAATGTGGAGGCGAATCCAAGGATGCACATATTGCAGCCTTGAGGGATTATGCGTTGCTGGTGGGGACTGAGGTTACGAACGGGGAAGTGCGAAGGTTTTTAGGAATGAAATCAAGTTCAGCTGTTAACAAAATCTTATCCAAAATGAATTTGCCTTCAAGAGGTGAGAAAAGGTGGAGGATATACTCGCTAGAAAAATTTTAAAAAACCAATTTGTAAGGCTGGCTGATAGAACAAGCCAAATGGTTGATAAAGAAGCGAAACTGGTTGATAGAGCCTTCAAACTGGTTGATAGAAAGGGAAAAGTGATTGATAGAACCGGAAAACCGGATGATAGAGCTAAGTTACTCTTTTTAAATTCACCGTTCTCCGCTCAAAGGTTAGAACCCCCGGCATAGCCGGGGGGATCAAACTAAAATGGAAGTAAAGGGTGGGCTGGCTGATAGAACAAGATAAGTGGTTGATATAGAAGCGAAACTGGTTGATAGACTCCACAAACTGATTGATAGAAAGGGAAAAGTGATTAATAGAACCGGAAAACCGGATGATAGAGCTAAGTTACTCTTTTTAAATTTCCCGTCCTCCACTCAAAGGTCAGAACCCCCGGCATAGCCGGGGGTATCAAACTAAAATGGAAGTAAAGGGTGGGCTGGCTGATAGAACAAGAGAAGTGGTTGATAAAGAAGCGAAACTGGTTGATAGACTCCACACACTGGTTGATAGAAGGGGAAAAGTGATTGATAGAACCGTAAAACCGGTTGATAGAGCTAAGTTACTCTTTTTAAAGTTCACTTCTCAACATAAAACCAGTCAATCCAACAAGTTGGCCGGTGGACCAGGCCCCCTCCCATCCCACTCCAACGTACACTTAAACCAAAACCCCCAGGCAATAGCCTGGGGGCAATCACAAACCTATTCATAACTCTCTTCCAGTTCGTCAATCAATGACCCGACATACGCAACGGCTTCACGGATGTTATCAGGATTCGACATGTCGACGCCGGCTTTTTTGATGAGTTCGAGCGGTTCCAGTGTTCCGCCTGCTTTCAGGACATCAAGCCAGCGGTCGACGGCTGGCTGGCCTTCTTCGATGATCCTTTTGGACACCAGGGTAGAGACGGTCAAGCCCGCTGAATAGGTGTAAGGATACAGCCCCATATAGTAGTGGGGCTGGCGCATCCAGGTGAGGCCGGCTCCTTCATCGATTTCAACGGTGTCTCCCCAGAATTTTTTCAGAATGTCGGCTTTTTGTTCCGACAGGACGCTGGCCGTCAATGGATTGCCGTCTTCAACCAAGTTGTAGACTCTGCGCTGCAATTCCCCTTCCAGCAAGTGTGTCACAAAGTTATGGAAATAGGTTCCGAGCAGCTGGAGGATGACCCAGCGTTTTGTCCGCTTGTCATTGTCTTTTGATAATAAGTGATGACCAAGCAGCATTTCGTTCATGGTGGATGGTGCTTCGATGAAATAACGGGAAGCACGAGTGTTGGTCATGCGCTGATTTTTGCCTGCCAGGTAGAAGTGGCCGGCATGTCCGAGCTCATGGGCAAGGGTGAAGGTCCCTCTCATTGTGTCCGGCCAAGTCATGAGTACATACGGGTGGGCACCATAAGGACTCGAACAAAAGGCACCTGTAGATTTCCCGACGTTGTCTGCATAATCAACCCATCTTTCTGACAGAGCCTTGTCAATCATCTCGTTATATTCGTCACCCATGACTCTCAGGGCTTCTTTTACCGTTTCCGCTCCTTCCTCATAGCTCGTTTCAATTTTAAAATCGGGATCAAGAGGTGCTTTTAAGTCAGCGAAGGTAAGCTTGTCAAGGCCGAGTTCCCGTTTCTTCAAGCGGGCGTATTTTCTCATATGCGGCGCCAGCTCTTCCTGTATGATGTCCAGCTGATTGTTGTACATCTCTTTTGTGACCTGCTGGGGTGCCAGAAGCATGTCTGTGACAGAGTCATAGCTTCTCAGCCGGGCAGTGATGACTTCCTGATTGACCTGAGTCGCGTAAGCAGCCGCAAATGCACTTTTATACTGCTGAAGCGTTTTAGTGAACGATTCATAAGATTTCCTTCGTATCTCAGCAGAAGGGGATGAACTGTATTTTCCCTCATAAAGGGCAAAAGACAGGGGAAGCTCATTTCCTTCCTCATCAATAAAAGAGTCGAATTGCATGTCCGAAAGTTTGCCGCGGTTGTAAATATTATATGGAGCAGAAAAGACCGACCCCAGAGCGGCGAGTGTTTGTTCGGTTTCCTCGCCAAGCGTGTGCGGCTTCCTGTCCTGTAAGTCATTAAGGTACTTTTTAAAAGAATTCAAAGCTTTTTCCTCATTAAGAAAAGTATCCAATGTCTCTTTTGGAAGAGCGATGATCTCCGTTTCCACGAACGCCAGGGTTGCGTTGATTCTTGAAGCCGCTTCCTCCGCCCGTGCTGCATCTTTCTGGCTGGTTGTGTCGTTATGGTCCACTGATTGTTTCAGTGCCGCATAGGAAGCCACAAGGTTAAAACGCTTGAGAAGTTCTTCTTTCGCCTCCAGGCACTGAAGCATGACAGAGCTGCTCTCATTTAGGCGGTTTTTGAAACGAGTAACTGATTCCACATCATCCTGTACGGCCTGCAGTTCTTTTCTCCAATCTTCTCGAGAAGGGAAAATGTCACTTAAATCCCATGTTTGTTTTTCAGGTACATCTTCACGTTTAATGCGGTTATGTTGGTTTCCCATATTACAGCCTCCCAGCATTATATTTTTCGCCTTCTTTTTGGTTTATACCACATCTCTTCCGGGGTATTCATAAGGGGTAAAAGGCAAAGAATTAGAAAATTATACTAAAATATGTTTATAATTATATTAGTTCGAATTATGAAATAATTTCGTCAAGTATCAGCGTAACACAGAAAGGAATTAAAAACATGAATTTCAGTCAGATTAAGAACCCCGTTTTTATCGTCTCTGCCATTGTTGTTTTCCTGCTGGTCATAGTTGGGGCAGTGGTTCCAGCTAAATTTGGAAGTGCAGCAGAGACACTCTTTTTATTTACTACCACCAACTTTGGATGGTTCTACCTCATTTCGGTATTCATCTTTTCGGTTTTCCTCCTAATCATTGCAATCAGCAAATACGGAAAGATCCGTCTTGGACCACAAGACTCCCGGCCGGAATATCCATTCTTTACTTGGGTAGGAATGCTTTTCTCTGCCGGTTTTGGAGCAGGTCTTGTATTCTGGGGTGTCGCGGAACCGATGAGCCACTTCTTTACACCCCCGTTCCAGGCAATGGAGCCGCTGACGGAAGAGACAGCACGGGTGGCAACAGGCTATGCCTTTTTTCACTGGGGAATCAGTCAATGGTCCGTTTTCACGTTGGTAGGCCTTATGATTGGCTTCCTGCAATTCAGAAAAGGAAAAAACGGTTTGATTTCCACTGCGGTTGAATCGGTAACCTCCAAGAGAAAAGGAGTAAAGAATACAATTGACTCTTTTGCCGTCATTGCAACGGTGATGGGAATTGCCACTTCGCTCGGTTTGGGCGTCCTTCAAATGAATGGAGGTTTGAAGGCAGTATTTGACCTTCCGAATTCAGTCGGTATTCAAGTGCTGATTATGGGAGTACTCCTCATTATCTATCTGCTTTCCTCGAGTACTGGACTGAACAGAGGAATCAAATGGCTTAGTAACTTGAACCTTGGTTTGTGCCTGGTGCTGCTAATCTTTGTCTTTTTTGCCGGTCCGACCGTCTTTATTTTAAATTCGTTCACACTCGGTTTGGGTGATTACCTGAATCACTTTGTGGAATACAGCTTAAGGCTGACACCTTATAAAGGAGGTACATGGGTCAGGGATTGGACAATCTTTTACTGGGCTTGGGCGATCGCCTGGTCTCCATTCGTAGGTGCTTTCGTTGCCCGAGTATCGAAAGGGAGAACAATCAGGGAGTTTATCATGGGTGTTCTGGTGATTCCCCCATTGATTGCCTGCCTGTGGATTGCCGTATTTGGTGGAACGGCCCTTTACAGCGACCTCAACAACGGGACTGCCATTGCACAGGCTGTGAATAATGATGTAACAGTGGCATTGTTTGAAACCTATGCTCACTTGCCGTTTACGGAAATGCTGTCTATTCTGTCCATCTTGTTGATTTTTACGTTTCTGGTCACTTCAGCTGATTCTGCTACATATATATTGGCGAGTATGACCACTGGAGGAAGCCTGACTCCATCTACCCTGGTAAAAATCATTTGGGGTGTGCTGATGGCCACCATAGCTGCTGTTTTGCTATTGGCAGGCGGGCTGGGTGCCTTGCAGACAGCTTCCCTTATCTCGGCTCTTCCATTTACCGTCATCATCTTCATAATCATGTATGCCTTTGTGAAGATGATAAGGAAGGAGCCGCTCCCGGTTCGAGATCCGAATCGTTTTAAACCGCGAAAACAGGATAAAGGTTAATTATGAGGCTGAATCATCTCAGGATGATTCAGTCTTTTTGTGGCTCTTTTCTCTAAACCTTGTTGCTATTTATTAAGTATCAGATATGGCCAGAAGTCATAGAAATTTTTTTGGTCAGCAAGAAAGAAAAGAGCTATTCCTCCTTTTCTGAGAGGAAAGCCCTTATACCCAAGTGAACAATCCGGCCCTTTTTTCGATAGCAACTATCTATACGAAAACAGCTTTTTAAAAGAAAAATGTCACAAACAATGCCCGAGGTTTATATAATGTTGGCACAGGGAAACTTATGTGTTCATATGAAAACTGGTAATTAGGTAAGGTTAGTCTGCAGATTAGCAGGGTTAGCACATCTTTCATAGAATGAATGAAAAAGATTGACTGCTAATTTGCGTGTGGAGTAAAATGTTTGCCAAGGGAAACTTATGTTTTTAAGTGTTCAACAAGTAACGTCTGTGTGGTTACACTGTTTTTCCTTCCTGAAGACAGCGTATGAATAAGAACCAAATGTAAACCATATACAACAATAAATATTGAACGGGGAAAATAACAGCAGTGAAATTTACAGGAAAAGAGGAGAATTGGTATGGATGGAAATCTACTGCTTGCCTTTAGTTTGACATTGATGGCAGGGCTTGCGACCGGAATTGGAAGTATTCTCGCTTTCTTTACATCTTCAACCAATACCCGTTTTTTGTCGGTAACGCTAGGATTTTCTGCGGGTGTTATGATCTATGTATCCATGGTTGAAATCTTTGTAAAGGCCAAAGATGCCCTAACTGGTTCCCTTGGGTGGGAGGTCGGAAACTGGATAACGGTTATAAGCTTTTTTGCAGGGATGCTGTTGATCGCCTTGATCGATAAGCTGATTCCAAAGCAGGGAAATCCCCATGAATTGAAAAAGGTGGAGGAAATGAACACTCCGCGACAAGGCTTGGGAGATCCAGCTTTACTGAAGATGGGAACCTTCACAGCCCTTGCCATTGCGATTCATAACTTTCCTGAAGGAATTGCGACATTTACGTCTGCATTACAGGATCCAGGACTCGGTATAGCCATTGCCGTTGCCATTGCGATTCATAATATTCCGGAGGGGATTGCGGTAGCCGTACCAATATACTTTGCTACGGGGAATAAAAAGAAAGCATTCAAATTATCATTCTTATCAGGTTTATCAGAACCAATCGGGGCATTGGTAGCCTACTTGATTTTAATGCCATTCCTGAATGATGTAATGTTTGGTGTCATTTTTGCTGCAGTCGCAGGGATCATGGTGTTTATCTCGCTTGACGAACTTCTCCCAGCCGCAAAGAAATATGACGAAACTCATTTGCCTATATACGGATTGATTGCCGGAATGGCGGTTATGGCATTGAGCTTGCTGTTATTTATATAATATAAATGTGACCCCGGGTGAAAGGCACCCGGATTTTTTTCGTTCTTCTTCCAAAAGAAGAGTGTGCCACTGACGGACTCTGCTGCTGAGGTACACTGTCCTGAAGACGGTCTCTCAGCTGAGAAAACAGCATCGGCTCTCCATATAAAGCTCATTTTTATTTATAACAAACTTCTTTACAAACAGAAAACGGAGGAGTAAGATATCTCTCGTAATAGAATAATCGCTGAATCAAATTGAGCGGGGGAACCAATCTTTTGGGGTGAATCCTTTATATATAAAGGTAGGGTTAACTTTCAAGACCCGAATCCGACAGCTAACCTCGTAAGCGTTGTGAAGGAGATTTAACTTGTGTTCATGACCACAGGCTTATTTCCTGGTGGTCTTTTTGTTTCGCTGTTTTCGTATATATTGTTGCTCTCGGAAAAATCCAAAGAGCCGGATTTTTCCCTTGGAGACAAGGGCTTTTTTCTCTGAAAGAGGTGAATTAGCTCTTTTCTTACTTGTTTATCAGGCTATTCCTGGTTAATTAAGTGGATTTTTTAAAATTTGTATTAAATAGAAACAATGTTTACGAAAAGAGCCTTTTGTTTTGATCATTTGCGACATCTCTGGCCTTTGAAGCAAAAAGGCCGTTTTCGTATAAATTGTTGCTCTCGGAAAAATCCGGAAGGCCGGATTTTTCCCTCGATGACAAAGGCTTATCTTGCTAAACAAGGTGATTAGCTCTTTTCATTCCGGATAATTTCTGTGAATTATCACGATATCTCATGAACTTAATAGTAATTAGCAGCAAAGGTTTAGAAAAGAGTCAACAAAAAAGAACTTAATGAAAACAAACTGCAGAGGTTATTCTAATTAACATCAGGTCATTGGAGGAGTCATTCATGAAAAAACAATTTGCAGTAATCGGACTGGGGCGGTTCGGCGGAAACCTTGTCCGGGAACTAAGTGAGCTTGGTGCAGATGTGCTGGCGATAGACAATAATGAAGAAGTAGTGGAGAAGTATCGTGATGTTGCTGAACATGCTGTCCGCGCGAATGCCATGGATGAAAATGTGATAAAGGAGCTTGGGCTGAGAAATTTCGATCATGTCATTGTCTCCTTCGGTGAAAATATTGAGGCGAGCATTTTGACTACGCTCCTGCTGAAAGATCTTGGCGTCAAAGAAGTATGGGTAAAGGCATCAAGCACCTATCATCAGAAAGTACTTGATAAAATTGGGGCAGACAAGGTGATTCATCCTGAAAGGGATATGGCAAGAAGGATCGCCCATCACATCACTTCTGAAAAAGTCATTGATTTCATTGAGCTTTCAAAAGAGCATAGTATCGTCGAGCTTGTTGCGTCAAATAAAGTAGCGAATAAGACATTGATTGATCTGGATGTGCGTGCCCGTTATGGATGCAATATCATCGCCATTCAACGCGGAGATGATATTATCGTTTCTCCGCCGGCCGATGAGCTGATACAAAAAGACGATTTATTAATTGTGATAGGAGATAACCGGGACCTTAATCGTTTTGAAAAAGAAGGTATTTGACAAGGAGAAAAAGGCGTTCCATTCAGCTTAGTCCGCCTCAATTACTGCTGGTTAATTTTATTCTTCATGGTTGTTGGAAAGTATGATTGAAACTGCCTTTAGCTTCTGAGTACCTGTTTCGTGGATTGACGCATTGTTTACGGCGAATTCAGCCATGACTGTGACCGGATTGGTTGTGGTGGATACAGGTAAGGTGTTTACGACCTTTGGGGAAGTGGTCGTTATGGGTCTCATTTTAGGTCGGGGGACTTGGGATCCTGTCGTTCGCTGTACTGATTTATTTGATGCTCGGAAAAAGAATCGGTTTCAGGGAACGGTGGGTCATTCAGCAGTCGCTTAACCAAACATCCGTCGATGGGATTGACGTTTAATCTGAATGGCTTAGGGAAGTGCATCCTGATCTTTGTCATGTTCGTCGGGAAGCTGGGTCCGCTCACGCTCGCCTTTTCGCCGGCCAAAGCGGGATCAGCAAAGATCAGCCATCCCAAAGAAGACCTTTTAACAGGCTAATGCTTTGTAATTGGGCTAGGTTAGCCTAATCATTTTTTACAGAGATTCATAGGATGTTATTGAGTGATGAAAGCTCAATAATCATTCTGGAGGTGTCTGATTATGCCATACGGATACGGATATGGATGTGGCTACGGCTATGGCGGTGGCTATGGTTACGGCGGCGGTTTCGCGCTAATCGTTGTATTGTTTATTTTGTTGATTATTGTTGGAGCGGCGTTTGTATACTAAGTTCAGCGCAAAGACACTTAAATAAAATGTATAAAGGAGCTTCCCAAATGGGAATCTCCTTTTTCATTATGAGCATTGCTTTAACGCTTTAACGCACGAAGAGGGACTGTCCCTTTTGCTGCTTTAAAGGAGTTAAGCGCACATCTGTCTCTTACTCATCATCTCCGCTTATGCGGATGGCGGGTGTGTTGTTATTGACGTAGGCAGGGACAACTTCTTCCTGGATGTTGTCTTTGTCTTCGTAGAAAGCGTCCTGGATTTTCATATTGGCTCTTGTTGTTTCTTCATCGATCTGTACTTTTCTTTTCATATTAATCTCTATCCGTTTTATCGTTTTGGTCTTTATTATGTTTGTTGCCTTTGCTGTTGTCACCTGCAGCAATTTCTCTGGAGAACTCAGCTTGATTATGCCCTGCATGAGGGGAGTTTTGATTCTTGCTTCCTTTGTTATATTTCTTTGTCATGCTCAGCACCTCTTTTAGAATTAGTGAATACAGACATAGTTTGCGCTTCCCTGATGAGTTTATTCCCGCTAACAGAAAGAGCAGCCTCCCATGGAGACTGCTCTTCTGTATTATTTATTATTTTGGAGAAATTCCCTTACCTGGTCAGGTGTTTTGGCATTGGCACTATGCAGGTGTCCCGTCTTTTCGCCGTCTTTAAAAATCAGCAGGCTTGGAATCCCCATGACATCATAGCGGTCTGCAATTTCAGGAAGTTCGTCCTTGTTTAATTCATACCACTTAAATTGATCATATTCTTCAATGATTTCATCAATGAACATATTCATTCTCGTACAGTCAGGGCACCAGTCAGCAAAGAATTTGATGATGACCGGGTCAGCCTGAGAAATAAGCTCCTGGAATGTTTCTTGATTTTGAATGGATTGCATCTTATTGACCTCCTCTATTTATTCAATTGTATTTGATTTGAGGACTTTTCGTAAACTTTGTTGCCTGCTGGTACACACAGCACGTTTGACGCCGGGCAGGTAGGTTGATTGGAATACACCTCAGGCTCGGCAATAAGACTCCAGCTGTCTGCTGACTCTCTTGCAAAATGTTTTGTTCAGGACATATTGATTTGCCTTTTTCATGTATACTAAAAAGTACAAATATCGAGGAGGAATACTATGTATCAATCCCGTGTCCTTGAGCAGCAGGAACTAATAAATAAATTAGTCTCTGAAGTCGCCCAAAGCGTCTTTCAGAAGCATCCCGAACTTGTTGAGAAATATGGAGAAAAGGGAAGGTTCCAGACAACGGCTGATCTACAAAAGCACTTTCATTATCTGCAGACAGCCTTTCGTCTTCAGGCGCCGGAAATCTTTATTGATCATGTCAAATGGCTGTCCAATGTCCTCTCTTCCAGAAACATAGATATCCTATTTGTAATAACAGGCCTCACCTTCATGAAAGAGAGGATCAAGGAAATGCCTGCTGAAAAGGAAACTTTCTACCGCAGTTGTCTCACCGAAGCGATTCAATGGCTGGATGAGCGCCGTCCTTCCTAGTTAAGAAGGACGGAATCCTTTTATTCAACTGTTCCAGATTCCATGATCTTCACTTGTGCTTTGACATTGATCTTGGCATCCGGATATTGTTCGGTTTCCCACTTTTTAAAGTCCATTTTTCGGACCCCGTGTTTCATGCGCTGTCCAAAACCCATAGGGTCTATTCCATCCTTCTGAAATTTCTTTAGCATATTTAGGCAGCGCTCTTCAATATCCTTCTCCATTGCCTCCTCTATTTGTTGAACTTTCGGAGGTGAAAGCTTTTTCCCTGTAAATTCTTTAATAATTCCTGTTAGATCGATCGTCACATTGATCTCCACAGGGGTTGCCTTTTCTTTGATATCAATTTTATGCTTTGAGCGTAAACTGGTCACAGATGCTTCAACATTTTCCCTAAGCCCTGAAGAACCTTCAGAAAGCTTTACCACTTGGTTGCCTTCACTGTACTTGTCAGCCAAAAGTTTAAAGTAAAACATATTTTTTTTGCCGATTCGGTCAATCATTTTATCATCTTTAAATAGAGCGATACCACTTATACCGAGGCTTTTGTCTTTGGTCGTTTCAATAATGGGTAAATAAGGGGTCTGTCCTTCTTGATAAAAAGTGAACAGAAATAAGTGTAAATTGGAAATCGCTAAATCCCCGCGTTTCATATTGTGGTCAATGAGTTTGGAAATATAGTCTGAAGTCCCTTTGATCCCATAGTCCCCTTTCAAAATTTCTTCCGCTGTACTGTCGCTGATAAGGAGTAATACCCTCGCTCCGACGCTGGCATCCCGCTGGAGTGAATCGGCAATATGGAGCATTCCTTTCTTTGCCATTTCTTCAGAAATAATGACATTTTCCAAACTGCCGCGCACGAGAGGCATCTCTGACTTTTTTTCTAAAATATTCAGCACTTCCCGAGTCGACTCTGCTTCTGCTGTTAACGTTACATTCTCAATTTTTTTATCAGCCATATACCTTGGATATAGTGCGGTGCCTCTGATCAATTTTTCTCCCGCGACATCGTACCCTTTCGCTGTTTCGATATTCAGGTCATCAAGGATTTCCGCTTGAACGCAACCGGACAATAGGACGATAAGGAGGGAATAGACTATTATCTTCTTCATTTTTTCTTTCTCACCTTCTTCATCAAAAATATCATGAATAGAAGAAAAGGAATGAATCCAAAGTTGAGGTAAAATCCGACTTTACTCGTTATATCATTTAACGTGTTGATATGATTCCGTTCCTCAAGGAGGCTGATTGCGAACACGCAAAGTGCTGACAAGAATATCAACGTTTTTCTTTGGTTCCATTTAAACGATCTTTTGGCGATCCTGCTTGCACACCATAAAGAAATACAGACGTTGGGAAGGATGATCAGACACCAGTTGGCAATGCCGATATACTCAAACCTTTCCACAAAGGGCATTTCAACAATCTTCCACATGGACAGGGTGGCCCATACTGTCTTCTCGAGCTGACCTTCACTGAAGAAGGCAAAACTCACGAGTGTCAATGCAGTAAAGATTGTGGTTGTTAGAAGGAGCCCGGCGTGAGCCCATTTTTTCGATTTATCTCCCTGGCTGATGTAAGGGTAAAAAATGAGCAGTGTTTCATAACCAAGGAAACTAAGGGTCATATCCCGAGTGGACTTCAGCAGGTCTATCACTGTATGATCCCACACAGGGAGAAGATTTCTGAAATCAGCAAAGGGGAATGTAAACCCAAAGGTAAGGACCAGGTAAGCGGGAAGTACAGTACCGAAGAAGGCTACACCTGCCACTGTGCGCAGCCCTCCATTGACAACATAGATAACGAGCAAAAAGAATAGAACGGCAAAGAGCAAGGGAGAGATCCTCGGGTACATCCACACTTGAATAACCTCAATATAAGTCCTCGCCACAGTGACGGCAATAAGGCAGAAATACAGAAGGTAAACAGTATCAAAGAATTTACCGAACCATTTACCGAACGCTGTTTTGTTGGCTTCAATCAAGTCCCCGCCGCCGGTCTGCACAACTTTAAAAATGATAAATACAATGATATTCGTAAGGAGACCGGCGATGATTACGGCCATCCACGCATCATAACCGGCACTTTTGGCAATCACCCTTTGATATCCGAGCACCCCTACCCCCACTTGGATGGAATGAATAAGGAAAAGGATGATGAAAGGTGAAATTTGTCTATTCTTAGGAACTGGCTTCATAGCAAAACCTCCGCCATCTATTCGTCGATATCAAGCTTCTTCTGCCCTTCTGTCGGATTGAATCTGCGCGGCTTTTTTGTGCGCATAAATTCAGGCCGCTTGCTCTGAGCGTGGAAAGGGAAGCGTATGATTGCGTCCTTCAGGTCGTACAGCCTTGGTGGGTATAATGGCTCCAAGAATGGTCTTCCCAGTGATGTTAAGCGGATAAGGTGGGTCATCAGGATACAAAAGCAGAATACGATGCCCAGTAAGCCCCACAGCTGGGCAAACAACATGAAAGGAAAACGCAGGATCCGGATGGTGTTACCCATTTTATAAACCGGGGTCGTAAAGGAAGCCAGTGCTGCCAAGGCCACCAATATCAATAGGACGTTACTAGTCAATCCAGCTTCAACCGATGCTGTCCCAATAACAATACCGCCCACGATACCGATCGTCTGGCCGACCTTGGTCGGCAGACGGGCTCCTGCTTCCCGGAGGAGCTCGATCGTCAGCTCAAGGAACAGCGCTTCCAGTATAGGGGGAAGCGGAATTTCCTGGCGGGAGGTGATCAGGGTCGCCATCAGGTCTTTCGGAATCAGTTCATAATGATAAGTCAGTGCCGCTACATAAATCGGTGTAATCAGGATGGAGAAGGCAACCGCAAACACCCGCACCAGCCTGAAGAAGGAAGCGACTATATAGTTTAAAAAATAATCTTCATACGCGCTGAAAAACTCCACTAATGTAGTGGGACCCAGAAGGGCGTGGGGAGAACCATCGGCCAGGACAACCACTTTGCCTTCAACCAGAACGGAAGCTGCCCTGTCAGGCCGTTCTGTATCCAGAAGCTGAGGGAAGGGAGAATTGGCGTTATCCGCCACCATCTGCTCGATAAAAGAACTGTCATTGATCTGGTCGAAGTCGAGTGCTTTCAGGCGCTGTCTCATTGTCTGCACATTATCCTGGTCGGCCAGTCCATCGATATACAGCAAACATGTTTTTGTATGTGTTACCCTTCCAATGACAAAGTCTTCAATAATCAATTCCTTAACAGGGATCCTCTTACGAAGCATGTTCAAATTCTGGTCTATGGATTCCACAAAAGCTTCCTTCGGTCCGACAACACTGAATTCGACTTCAGGCTGCGATACTTGCCTGACGACTTCTTTTTGAGCGGCAATAAAAGCAAATCTAGCTTTTTGGTCTTCGGTTTTTAACAAGACGTACCCATTCATAAGCTTTTGTTCGATTTGGCTTTCATCATCGGACAACTGGATATCGATCACGGGAGCAAGCTTTTTTACATCATCCAGCGTTTCAAAATGCTTTCCGAGCAGGGAGGGGAGGACATCTTTTTGCAGTATGTCTTCATCCACCAGTGTTGAAAGAAAGTTCAAACCAAAACGGAGATTAGTATGCTGATTGTAGTAAAAGATCTCTTTATAATCGGTTGACTTTCTTGCAAGTTTCTCGAAAGATTCCTGCGTTTTTTTCTTTTTATTCTTATTGATGCCTTTTTTTCGGCTGAATATAGAAAACATTGGATTCACCACTTTTATAATTACTCTTATGGTAGTGTTTCCTGTTTTCGGGGTTTTATGAAAAAAGTGGGGAAAGCGGGGAAGCGAGAATACAAGCATAGAAAAAGGCTGTATTCGTATAGATTGTTGCTTGGGGAAAATCCAAAGTGCTGGATTTTTCCCTCGGGTACAAGGGCTTGTCTAACTGAAAAGGGTAATTAGCTCTTTTCTTTCTTGCTTACCAGGATAATTTCCAGGAATTTATGGGTATATTTCTTAACTTCCTATTGAATAGCAACAAAGTTTTAGAAAAGAGGCTACAAAAAAAGCCTGCCAGGGTGGCAGACTTTTAACGATTATTGTTCTAAAAAGTACTTTTCAATATCATCAAGCATCAAGTTCGCAGCGATAACTCCGCCGGCAGTATTCCAGACAGGATCACTAACTTCATGAACATTGCCTGCTTGAGCAACATCAAGTTTTTGGAATAATGGATCATTCACCCATTCTTCAGCAACTTTATTTGCTTCCCCGTCTCCAGTCTCATAAGCGAAGTAGAACAGGATATCCCCATCCATCGCAGGGATGCGTTCTTTGGTCACACCTTTTTCTGCAAAGTCATCGACGTCCTGGCCTTCAGGGCGCGCAAATCCTAATTGATCAAGGATGACACCGGAGAAGGAATCTTTGTGGTAGATCCGTACATCTGTAGGCATAAAGCGTACCATAGACACTTCCATGTCCAATTTGTCGCCAAGTTCGGCTTTCAGGTCTTCGATGCGGTGGTCGTACTCAGCGATCACTTCCTGTCCTTTTTCTTCTTTATTAAGAGCCTTTGAATAAAGCTCGAAATTTTCTTTCCAGTTACCGCGAAGTGTTTCTGCAAAGACAGTCGGTGCAATTGCTTTCAACTTGTCATACTGTTCTTCCTGGCGCATTTTATTACCGATGATCAAATCAGGCTGCAGTTTAGCGATGGCCTCGATGTTTAATTCACTTTCAGTTCCAACTACTTCCACATCTGTCATATCATCAGCAATATGCTCATACCATGGGTCACCGATCCATGATTGAACGGCCCCAACCGGTTTAACTCCCATTGCAAGCAGTGCTTCAGTACCTTCATTGGTTAAGATCACAACACGCTCTGGATCCCCTTCAATTTCTGTCGTTCCCATCGCATGCTCTACAGTATAGCTCGTTTCTTCTGCTGCGTTTTCATCTCCCTCGTTAGATGAATCTCCTTCACTGTTGGAGTTATTCGTTCCACAAGCTGCAAGAACTAAAATGGAAGCAAGGATGAATAAGGATAGTAAATAACGCTTTGTACTCATATGTAAAATTCCTCCTGTTTAGTTGATAATGATTTTCATTTACCCATGCACTATATTAGAAGATAGCGATTGCAAAGTCAATGATTAATTGATAATGATTTTCATAGTCATTGACTCAAATTCTAATATTCTCTAAAATGGGAAGAGGAGTAAGCGTTAATATCAGAATAATTAATTCGATGGTTTAACAGAAGGGTTATATATATGAGAAGATCCGGCATTCAGGCTTTGACTCTAATAACAGCATTATTGATATTTATTGTGTTTATCGGCATAAGTATTGTGTATGGATACACGGATACTACCTGGAAGATGGCCTACCAGGCATTTACAAACGGAAATGATTCGACAGAGCATCTTGTCATCCAGACGGTCCGGCTGCCGCGTGCCCTCATTGCTGCTGCAGTAGGGGCATCGCTCGCCATTGCAGGTGTATTGATGCAGACATTGACGAAGAATCCACTGGCATCGCCGGGAATATTCGGAGTCAATGCGGGTGCAGGATTCATGGTGGTCATCGCTGTCACCCTCTTTGGAGTATCCAGCCTGCAAAGCTTTACGTGGCTTTCATTCCTGGGAGCAGGAGTGGCAGCTGTTTCGGTTTATATGATTGGATCGGCAGGGCGGGAAGGCTTGACCCCAATGAAGCTCACTTTAGCTGGGGCTGCCATCACGGCATTATTTTCATCCTTTACCCAGGGGTTGCTCGTCTTGAACGAAGCGGCATTGGAACAGGTCCTTTTTTGGCTCGCCGGTTCCGTGCAGGGAAGGAGCCTGGGCATTCTATATGGGGTTTTTCCTTACCTTCTTGCCGGCTGGATCCTGTCCCTTCTTATTGGGAATAAATTAAATGTCTTGGCCATGGGTGAAGATGTAGCGAGAGGCCTGGGGCTGAAAACTGGGCTGATAAAATTTGTGTCGCTGATCATCGTCGTCCTTTTGGCAGGTGGATCGGTAGCCGTTGCAGGTCCGATTGGTTTTATTGGAATTGTCGTACCCCATATCGCCAGAAAAGTCATTGGCTCCGACCACCGGTGGCTGCTGCCTTTTGCCGGTTTGACAGGAGGAATCCTGCTTCTTGCTGCTGATATCGGAGCCAGGTATATCATTATGCCGCAAGAAGTGCCTGTTGGTGTCATGACGGCCGCTATAGGTGTCCCCTTTTTCATTTATATTGCACGAAAGGGGGTTTAGCGGATGAAACAATATATAGCCAAACGTTTTTTTAAAGAGAAGCTCTCATTCCTTATAGATTTGTCAGCAGTTAAAAAGATTTTTATCTATTTTGCGGTTACTACACTTCTTTTCATTGTAAGTACTGGATTGGGCGACATGAACATCAAGCCCTGGACTGTGTTGGGTGTATTCTTCGGAGGCGGAACGGATCTTGAACAGCTTGTAGTGAAATCGTTCAGGCTGCCGAGAATCATCATCGCCCTTCTCGCCGGCATGTCGCTCGCTATTGCGGGTGCCCTTTTGCAGGGAATGGTGCGAAATCCGCTGGCTTCTCCGGATATCATTGGGATAACGGGTGGTGCCGGAGCGGCAGTGGTTGGATTCCTCGCTTTTTTCAGTGATGAAAATAACGCCCTGACTGTGAGCATTCAATGGCTTCCGCTTGCAGCCTTTGCGGGAGCTGCCGTCGTAGCATTCCTGGTTTATTTTCTTGCCTGGAAGAACGGTGTATCCCCGGTCCGTCTGGTGCTGATCGGGATCGGGATTTCAGCACTCATGCAGGCTGTCACGACAATGCTGATGATTCTGGGGCCGATATTCAGGGCAAGCCAAGCGAATATATGGATCACAGGCACGGTCAATGCATCGAACTGGAAAGATGTCTATATCCTGTTCCCCTGGACGGTGATCCTGATATTGATCGCCTTTGTCCTGGCGAGGAACGTGAATATTCAAGAACTTGGTGAAGAAATAGCGACTGGAGTAGGCAGCCACATTCAAAGGCAGCGGATTATTTTGCTGGCTTTGGCAACTGCTTTAGTGGGCGGTGCGGTCGCTTTTGCAGGAGGAATCGGGTTTGTAGGCCTGATGGCGCCTCATATGGCCCGCCGTCTTGTCGGTTCATCCTTTGGGGCACTGCTTCCAATGGCGGCACTGCTTGGCGGAACGCTCGTCATGGTAGCTGATTTGATCGGCCGGACACTGTTCCTGCCGCTGGAAGTGCCGGCGGGTGTGTTCACAGCAGCTATTGGTGCCCCGTATTTCATCTATTTACTATTTAAGACAAAAAGTGCTTAGACATATTTTAAAACGCTATTTTAGTATAGATTGTTGCTATCGGAAAAATCCAAAGGGCCCGGATTTTTCCCTCGGGTACAAGGGCTTATCTAACTGAACAGGAAGAATTGCTCTTTTCTTTCTTGTTTACCGGGGGAAATTCTTGTGAAATATGGCTATTTCTCTTGAATCTCATAGTGAATAGCAACAGAGTTTTAGAAAAGAGCCTTTTAAAAAAGCAATATATAATCAAATGAGAATCAGTAGTTTAAATAAAAGGAGATGATCCGAGGATGACACAATCTCTTCAAACCGAATCCCTTACATTAAGTTATGGAGACAGAATTATTATAAATGAGCTTGACCTTGAGATCCCAAAAGGGGAAATCACTGTTTTTATAGGCGGTAATGGCTGCGGGAAGTCCACGCTTCTTCGTTCACTTGCGAGATTGCTCAAGCCTCAAACCGGATCCGTCCTGATTGATGGAAGTGCCATTGCTAAACTTTCAACCAAGGATGTGGCCAAAAAATTAGCAATACTTCCGCAGTCACCCACTGCACCCGAAGGCTTGACGGTGCTCCAACTGGTGAAACAAGGAAGATATCCTCACCAATCCTGGCTTAAGCAATGGTCTCAAAAAGATGAGGAAATTGTGACAAATGCACTTAGAGCCACAAAAATGGAAGAGTTTCAGCATAGAAGAGTGGATGAGCTTTCAGGCGGACAGCGTCAGAGAGCCTGGATTGCCCTGACATTGGCACAGGATACCGATATCATTCTTCTTGATGAGCCAACAACATACCTTGATATGACACATCAGATCGAAATTCTGGACCTCTTATTCGAACTGAACGAAAAAGAAGAGCGGACAATCATCATGGTACTTCATGATTTAAACCTGGCCTGCCGTTATGCTCATAATATTGTGGCCATCCGTGATCAAAAGATCTTTGCGCAAGGGAAACCTGAGGAAGTGGTCAGCTGCAACCTTGTGAAAAATGTTTTTGACATGGACTGCCAAGTGACGAGTGATCCGTTATTCGGAACACCTCTTTGCATTCCTTACGGCAGAGGGAGATGCATCATTAAAGAAGTAGCTGAAATAACATGACCAAAGCCTCTTTGACAGCAGAGGAGAAAAAAAGGCTCGAGGCATTCCGGTTTCTAACAGAGAGGCCGGAAGTGAAGGAACTGACTTCAGCCAAGCGGCTTATGAACCCTCAAGGACTGGAAGCCTTCCTGCATGATTATTCCGGGAGAATTGGGAGCGCGGATAAAAAGGTTCTCTCGTCTTTATTGTTCAAGCGTTATGCTTTCTTGGCGGTCATTTCCTTGTTTTCCTTTTCAGCATTTAATAAAAAACTGAATGTGTCTCCAGAGAATGTCTTTCTGGCGGATGGAGAGAAGAATGGGCTTTGGCTGCCGGGCTTTTACTTTGAAGACCAGGCTGCACAACCGGTTGTTGAAGAGAGGGAGAAGGTCAGGAAAGAAGTGGCTGTCGAAGTGTTTCGAAATCATCTGTTCCCGCTTATGAAAACGGTGAAAAAAGTTTCCGGCCTTTCCACCATGATTGCATGGGAAAACGTTGCCGTGTACATGTTCTGGATCTATGAAGGGCTGATTGAAGAGAAAGAACTTCAGCATGTCCGCGCGAGAATGGAGGGGGATTTCAAGTGGCTCCTTGATGAGGGGAATGCCGAATTGTTTGGATCCAGCCGCCGTAATCCCTTGGCAAGGTACTATTCCAAAAAACAATATGTCGCAGAGCAGGACAGCGAGCTGAGGGTCAGAAAGACCTGCTGTTTCTCCTACCAACTGACTGATGGGGAAGGAAGCAGATGTAAAACCTGCCCGCAAACCTGCAATGTGAAACAGTTGAAAGGAGTGACGAAATGAGAGACTTTGACGGGCAATTTGACGCATTGATCGATAAATATACAGAGCTCCTATTGGGTGAAACGTCCCCTGAATTGAAAGAGAAAGTATCAAAATGGGTGATCTATACTTACATTGCCAAATCCATGCCGCCTCTTGCCAAGCATTGGAATTCGGAGTTTCCAGAAGCCAAAGAAGAGATCAAGAATATCATCTCGGAAATTAAAGAACTGAACGAAGAACATAGAGCGAAGAAAGATAAATGAGACCGGCCGGCTGAATAAAGATCAGCCGGTTGTTTTTATGTGATGCGTGGGGGGAGTCAGCGGTCTTTATTATGTTCTATCAACAAGTTCTGTTGTGCTATTAACAACTATTGTGGTTCTATTAACAAGTTCTTTGTAGTGCTATTAACAACTCAACTTTAGGGTTCTATCAACAAGACTTTTAAGACGTGGCTGAATTGAGGTAAAGGAAGATCGGTAGGGGCAAAAAACACAGAGATGTACTGGAATTCAATTGAAGGAAGAATAGGAGTAGTTGAGCAGCAGGTGGTAATGATTTTAAATGAACCATTGTCTCAATGCTTTACTTTGCCAGCATATGATCACTCCGAACATGCAGCCGGCCAAGGGACTCAAGTAAGCGAAAAAAGCCCCATAATATGGGGGCCCGCCGCGCACTTAATGTACATTATTATAAGGAAACTGTGAAGAGTATTGCTGATGTTCCTGGTAGGATTGTTGAAGCTTTTGAGCATCAGCCTGTTCGAGTTTGTACCAGCCTTTTTTGAACATGCTGTTGTACAGGCTGCGCTGCGCGTTTTGAGTTTCGGTGAAGATAGACAGTAAATCGTTATACAGAGCGTCATGGCTTGCTTCATTTAAAGCCGTACAGTAAGAGTCAGTCATATATTTTTCCATGCTCAGAATATCATTTACTAAATCACGGTCATTCATTTGAGGAGTTTCCGGCACTTGTGTCTGAGGGTTCTGGATTTTCTTGGATTGGTTTTGGTCCATTCTTATGCACTTCCTTCCTACATTGTTTTCGGAGCTTGCCCGGAGCTGCCTTGATTCAAATGGGATAATATCTGCTCATAATGGCGCTGGTGCATCTGGCCGCATTTATCGAGTTCCGCCTTCAATTCTGGATCTTGACAGTGGCTGGCCGCAAAATGGGCTTTTTTCATTGCCAATAAGTTCCACGTAAGCATATCATTTAAGTACAAGGAATCTTTGGTCGTTAAAACCTGCGGGGGCTGCTGCACAGCGCCCTGCTGCTGATTGCCTGGCTGTTGTTGCATAGGTGTTCCCTCCTTTATTTTTGCAAGGTTATTGTTCCTCTTACTTCATCACATATACACCAATTGACAAATTGCGATAAAATTTTTTCTTTTAAATGTTTGAACTATATTCAAAAACGGATAAAGGTGATAATATAAATTTAAATATGGAACCGATTTAAGGGGCAAATAGTCCTGGTTGACGACCTCAGCCACTTGATTGCGGGCATCCAGACTAACTCATAAGAAACCGCTTTCATAGTGAAGCAAATGTTACAGGGGGTAAATGACATGGAACAAGTAATGCGTAACTTCTTTTTATTCTTATCAAAGAATAAGCCATTAACGAAGGTGGCGAAGAAATATGGCCTGCGTTTTGGGGCTGCCCGATTTGTCGCTGGTGAATCCATTGACCTCGCTGTCGAAGCAATCAAGGGTCTGAACAAACAAGGGTTATCAGTTACAATCGACTATCTTGGTGAGTTTATTGATAACGAAGCAGAAGCGAACGAAATGGCTGATCAGTGCATCGAAGCTGTCAAGGCAATCGGCCGGGAACGGATTGACTCGCAGCTTTCATTGAAAATGACATCCATGGGACTGGATTTGTCTGAGGAAATCGTTATGCGGAATATGAGGAGAATCCTGGAGGCAGCCCAGCAGTATGGCGTCTTTGTAACGATTGATATGGAGGACTATTCCAGATGCGGCAAAACGATTGATATCTTTAAAAGGCTTAAATCTGAATTTGATAACGTAGGTACTGTCATCCAGGCTTACCTTTTCAGGACGGAGAAGGATATGGAAGTATTGAATGAATATTCCCCAAACCTTCGACTTGTGAAAGGCGCCTACAAAGAGTCGCCTTTGGTTGCTTTCCCTGACAAAAAAGATGTTGACGAAAACTTCAAGAAAATTATTAAAATGCATCTTGTGAACGGAAACTACACAGCTGTGGCAACCCATGACGATGCAATGATTGAATATACGAAGCAGATTGTAGAAGAGTACAATATTCCTAATGATCAATTTGAATTCCAGATGCTTTATGGAATCCGGGTTGAAAGACAGCTGGAGCTGGCAAAAGAAGGATATAAAATGCGCGTATATGTTCCATACGGTACGGACTGGTACGGTTACTTCATGCGCCGCCTCGCTGAAAGACCTGCTAACGTAGCCTTTGTTCTGAAAGGGATGCTAAGTAAGTAAATTAAAAATATTCCAGATTAATAGATATATATAAGGGACCGCTGCCGGATTTGGCAGCGGTCTTTTTATTGCTACTGATGTTGAAAAATGTCTTAACTCATGGACAGGAAAGAAGGACTCGGACTCTATATGTGTCTTGAGAAATCCCTCTCAAGGACAAGAAAGAGGAGTCAGATCTCCAAAGTGTCTTGAGAAATCCCCTCAAGGCTATGAAAGAGGAATCTAGATCTCCAAAGTGTCTTGAGAAATCCCCTCAAGGCCATGAAAGAAGGATTCGGAGCTCAAAAGTGTCTTGAGAAATCTCCTCAAGGCTATGAAAGAGGAATCTAGATCTCCAAAGTGTCTTGAGAAATTCCCTCAAGGCCATGAAAGAAGGATCCGGAGCTCAAAAGTGTCTTGAGAAATCTCCTCAAGGCCATGAAAGAAGGATCCAGAGCTCAAAAGTGCCTTGAGAAATCTCCTCAAGGCCATGAAAGAAGGATCCGGAGTCCAAAAGTGCCTTGAGAAATCTCCTCAAGGCCATTAAAGAGGAATCTAGATCTCCAAAGTGCCTTGAGAAATCTCCTCAAGGCCATGAAGGAAGGATCCGGAGCTCAAAAGTGTCTTGAAAATCCCCCTCAAGGCCATGCAAGAAGAATCCGGAGTCCAAAAGTGCCTTGAGAAAGCAGGCACTCCACCTATAAACATGTCTGGAGGCCCACCCAAGAGAATAGAGTCAGCCATTACCATGGTCTATTGACAAAGCCTTCCGTTGTTACTGCTTTTTGTATTGGTTGTTCTGGCTGTTCACCTTCCCGCCGCCGTCATACTCAACTGTCGGGCCGGCATCGCCTTTCACGCTTGCTGCACTGACACCTGCTTTTGATGGGTTTTTCTTATGTTTTGCCATATTTATCACCTCCAGTTATAGATTTTCCTAAAGGCGGAAAAAGATTATTTTTAGAAAATTTATCATTTTTTAAACTTTAAGATATTGAAGTCTGAGTGAAAATCTTATATATTAGAAATAACAGAACTCATTCGTAAATTTTTTTGAAATAAAAATGAATGAGTGTTCATTCAAGAAGTGAGAAGGAGGAAGAAACATTGACGCGTAAAATTCAAAAAGCGGCAGTACTTGGGTCAGGAGTCATGGGGTCCGGCATAGCAGCCCACCTGGCGAATATCGGGATACCTGCTTTGCTGCTGGATATAGTACCACGTGAATTAACGGAAGAAGAAAAAGCAAAGGGGCTGACTTTGGAAGACAAAGCTGTCCGAAACCGCATGAGCGAAGGTGCGCTGAAAAAGCTGTTGAAGCAAAAGCCGGCACCGTTGACCTCAAAGAAGAACCTCTCACTGATCGAGGCGGGCAACTTTGAAGATGATATGGAAAAGCTGAGTGAATGTGATTGGATCATTGAAGTGGTCGTTGAAAACCTGGACATTAAGAAAAAAGTTTTCGAACAGGTGGAGAAACATCGAAAACAAGGGAGCATCATCAGTTCCAATACATCGGGTATTTCTATCGAGGCGATGTCAGAAGGACGCTCGGAGGATTTCCAAAAACACTTCCTCGGTACTCACTTCTTTAATCCGCCGCGATATCTGAAGCTGCTTGAAGTCATTCCGACGGAAAAGACAGACCCGGAAGTCCTTTCTTTCATTAAAACGTTCGGGGAAGATGTACTTGGCAAAGGTGTGGTGCTTGCAAAAGATACACCTAATTTCATTGCAAACCGAATCGGCACTTATGGTCTGCTGATTACTTTGCGGGAAATGCTGAAGAGCGAAATCAGTGTCGGTGAAGTCGAATCCATCACGGGTCCGGCTATCGGCCGTCCAAAGAGTGCTACTTTCCGTACCCTGGATGTAGTAGGATTGGATACTTTCGCACATGTAGCCAAAAACGTCTATGACCAGGTGGAAGGTGAAGAAAAGAAAGTATTTGAGATACCTGCTTTCATGCAAAAAATGCTTGAGAACGGCTGGCTTGGATCGAAGAGCGGCCAGGGCTTTTACCTGAAACAAGGCAAAGAAATCCTTGAGCTTGATACAAAAACTCTGGAATATGGTCCTCGGAAGAAGTTAAAAACAGCTTCAACTGAATTAAGCAAACAGGAAAAGGGCCTTCCGAATAAAATGAAAGCGCTTGTATATGCGGAGGACAAAGCTGGAACTTTCCTTTGGAATATCCTTTCACCGGTACTTCTTTATTCTGCCGAACTTCTTGGTACCATCGCGGATGACATCGTTTCAATTGATCAGGCGATGAAATGGGGCTTTGGCTGGGAGCTTGGACCATTTGAAACATGGGATAGCATCGGGCTGGAGAAGTCTGTCAGCAAAATGAAGGAAGAAGGCAGAGAGATTCCTTCCTGGATCACAGAAATGCTCCAATCCGGACATACATCTTTTTATAAAGAAGAAAACGGTGAAAAGTTCTCCTATCATAACGGTGGATACAAGCAAATCGAAAGGAATCCTAAAGTTATAGATTTGAAGACTTTAAAGAAACAAGGAAAAGTGATTAAGAAGAACTCTGGTGCAAGCTTGATTGATATCGGGGATGGCATAGCCCTTCTTGAATTCCACTCTCCGAACAATTCAATCGGTTTGGATATCGTACAAATGATCAATTTCTCTATTGAAGAAGTAGAGAAAAATTATAAAGGACTTGTCATTGGTAACCAGGGCAAAAACTTCTGTGTAGGAGCAAACCTGGCGATGATTCTGATGGAAGCCCAGGATGACAATATCTTTGAAATTGATATGGTTGTCCGTCATTTCCAGCAAGCAATGATGAATATTAAATACAGCAAAAAGCCTGTCGTAGCTGCTCCATTTTCTATGACGCTTGGCGGCGGTTCGGAAGTTTGCCTTCCTGCAGCGCATATCCAAGCGTCCATGGAAACCTACATGGGACTCGTTGAGGCGGGTGTCGGTCTGATTCCGGGCGGAGGCGGAAACAAGGAATTGTATATCAGACATCTTAATATGATGCCGGAGGGAATCGATTTTGATTTGCAAAAGGTGGCTAACAAAGTATTTGAAACAATTGCAATGGCAAAAGTTTCAACTTCAGGAGACGAAGCCAGGGATAATAACTTCCTGTCCAACTCGGATGGAGTCAGTGTGAATGGTGACCACCTTCTATATGATGCTAAACAGGCAGCTTTGACCTTAAGTGAAAGCGGCTACACTCCTCCGGTCCGCAAAAAAGTCCCGGTGGTAGGGGAAACGGGCTATGCGGCCCTGATCCTTGGTGCGCAGGCCATGCTTCACTCAGGATATATCTCTGAACATGATCTGGTGATAGCGAAAAAACTGGCATATGTGATTGCAGGAGGAAAGCTTCCGTTCGGTACAGAAGTCGATGAACAGTATTTGCTGGACCTGGAGAGAGAAGCGTTCCTGAGCCTTGTCGCACAGCCGAAATCACAGCAGCGTATGCAGCACATGCTCGTCAAAGGCAAGCCGCTGCGTAACTAATCATATATTCACTACTTACGAGAAATGGGGGAAGAACATGCGAGAAGCGGTAATCGTAGCCGGCGCCCGTACACCGGTCGGAAGAGCAAACAAAGGGACCCTGGCAACCGTCAGGCCTGATGATCTAGGGGCGCTGGTTGTAAAAGAAACACTTAAAAGAGCAGGAAATTATGAAGGAAATATAGATGATTTGATTATAGGCTGCGCCATGCCGGAAGCAGAACAGGGCTTGAACATGGCAAGAAATATCGGCGGATTGGCGGGACTTCCACATAATGTCCCGGCCATCACCATAAACCGGTATTGTTCCTCGGGGCTGCAGTCCATTGCCTACGCAGCGGAAAAAATTATGCTTGGACATTCGGATACAGCTATTGCAGGCGGAGCGGAATCCATGAGCCTTGTGCCAATGATGGGGCATGTCGTGCGTCCGAATGCAAAATTGGCTGAAACGGCCCCTCAGTATTATATGAGTATGGGACATACGGCAGAGGAAGTAGCAAAGAAATTCGGTATCTCAAGGGAAGACCAGGATGCTTTCGCGGTAAGAAGCCATGAGAAAGCAGCCAAAGCAATTGCAGAAGGAAGGTTTCAGGATGAAATCGTACCTGTCGATGTAGTTCGCCGTTCGGTGAATGATCAGAACAAGGTCGTGGAAAAGAATATTACTTTCACAACAGATGAAGGGGTAAGACCTGGTACGAACCAGGAAGTCCTCTCTAAATTGCGCCCTGTCTTTAATGTGAGAGGTTCCGTTACAGCAGGTAACTCCTCTCAAACAAGTGACGGAGCAGCTGCAGTGATGGTTATGGACCGTGAAAAAGCAAACTCATTGGGTCTGACACCGATGGCGAAATTTAGGTCATTCGCAGTGGCAGGAGTGCCGCCTGAAATTATGGGTGTTGGTCCTGTCGAAGCGATTCCGAAAGCCCTGAAAATGGCTGGGCTGCAACTGGAGGACATTGGGTTATTCGAATTAAATGAAGCCTTTGCATCGCAATCCATCCAGGTCATCCGCCAGCTTGGTCTCAATGAGGATATCGTGAATGTAAACGGCGGCGCGATCGCGCTTGGCCATCCTCTTGGCTGCTCAGGTACGAAACTGACACTCTCTTTAGTCCATGAGATGAAGAGACGAAACGTTCAATTTGGTGTCGTGACAATGTGTATCGGCGGAGGAATGGGCGCTGCCGGTGTGTTTGAACTGATTGGTTAATTCTTAAGGTCTCAACCTCGGGCCTTTTAATATAGCGATAAGTGTTTTTAAAAAGGCTCTTTTCTAAAACTTTGTTGCTATTAACTATGAAGATCAAGAGAATATCCATATTTAACAGGTATGATCCTGGTAAACAAGAAGGAAAAGAGCTAATCACCGTGTTCAGTTAGATAAGCCTTTATACCCGAGGGGAAAATCCGGTCCTGTGGATTTTTCCGCTAGCAACAATCTATACGAGTACAGCGTTTTAAAAACAAGGGAGGAAAAACAGATGACAAATCAAACGGATAAGTTGGTAAAAGGCGGAAGCTTCATTATAGAAGACGTTTCTTATGAAAATGTGTTTACACCGGAAGATTTTACAGATGAACAGAAAATGATTGCGAAAACGACAGAAGATTATGTAGTGAATGAAGTTGTTCCGCAAGTGGAACATCTTGAGAACCATGAGTTTGACCGTTCAGTTAAGCTGCTGAAAGAAGCGGGTGAACTTGGTCTTCTTGGAGCAGACGTTCCGGAAGAGTACGGCGGACTCGGGCTTGATAAAGTAAGCTCAGCTCTTATTGCTGAAAAAATGTCCACTGCCGGTGGTTTCTCAATCACTCACGGAGCACACGTAGGGATCGGCTCTCTTCCAATCGTGTTATTCGGTAACGAAGACCAAAAACAAAAGTACCTTCCAGCCTTGGCCACGGGTGAGAAAATCGCTGCATATGCATTGACTGAGCCGGGTTCCGGATCTGATGCTCTAGGGGCAAGAACGACTGCCAAGCTGAATGAAGCAGGCACTCACTATGTGTTGAACGGTGAAAAGCAATGGATTACAAACGCCGGATTTGCCGATGTATTCGTCGTTTACGCAAAAATTGATGGAGAGCAGTTTTCAGCATTCATCGTAGAGCGTGAATATCCTGGAGTATCTACAGGGGCAGAAGAAAAGAAAATGGGAATCAAGAGTTCTTCAACCCGCACATTGATTCTTGAAGATGCACAAGTGCCGGTTGAAAATCTTTTGGGTGAAGCAGGAAAAGGACACATCATTGCCTTCAATATCCTGAATATCGGCCGTTATAAGCTTGGAGTAGGTGCAGTAGGCGGAAGCAAGCGTGCGATGGATGTCACCATTAAATACGCAAACCAGCGCCAGCAGTTCAAGACGCCGATTTCTGCTTTCAACCTGACTAAAGAGAAGTTTGCCACAATGGCAGCAAAGCTCTATGCAACTGAAAGCTCTGTCTATCGTACAGTTGGATTATTTGAAGACCGCATGAGCAAGTTGACGGACGAAGAGGTCAAAAACGGTACGGAAGTCGCCAAATCCATCGCTGAATATGCAATCGAATGTTCTTTGAACAAGGTATTCGCAACAGAAACACTTGATTATATAGTGGATGAAGGTGTCCAAATCCATGGAGGATACGGCTTCATGCAGGAATATGAAATTGAAAGAATGTACCGTGATTCCCGTATCAACCGTATTTTTGAGGGAACCAATGAAATCAACCGTCTCTTGGTTCCTGGGACGTATGTGCGCAAAGCATTGAAAGGTGAATTACCTTTATTCCAAAAAGCGCAGGCACTTCAGGAAGAATTGATGATGCTTATGCCGGAAGAAGTCGGCGATGCACCCCTTGAACAGGAAAAATATCTTGTGAAAAATGCTAAGAAAATCGGCTTGTTGATTGCCGGCCTTGCTGCACAGAAATACGGAAAGGCGTTGGAAAAAGAGCAGGAAATCCTGGTGAACATCGCCGATATCATTTCGAATGCTTATGCAATGGAATCAGCTGTCCTTCGTACGGAAAAAGCAATTGCTAAAGACGGTGTGGAAAAATCAAAACAAAAGCTATTATACACGCAGATCTTCTGTCAGGAAGCCTTCAATGAAATTGAAGCACATGCTAAAGAAACATTGGTGGCTGCCGAACAGGGAGATTCGTTAAGAATGATGCTGTCTGCACTGCGCAAGTTTACACGTTACACACCACTTAACATCATCGCAGTAAAACGTGAGGCTTCTGAAAAACTTATTGAAGCAGAACGATATGTACTGTAATTGATCCGGAAGCGGTCTTCTCCATGGAAGGCCGCTTTTTGGATTTCTCTTTTTATCGGACGTTGCCTATGTTCCATGAATCGTTGATAAGCGGGTTATAGAAACCGGCGATAAAGCAACTAAAGTCGCCGATAAAACAACGGCTTATCCCGCATTTTGATGATTGGCTGAAAGCATAGACATCAATAGTAAGCCCCTTTATTAATAAGCGGATTCCACTAAAAGGCAGCCATTCCGATTGGCTGTCATATTTAGAACGTATATAATGGGAGGTGGCTGTAAAGCACATAGGAACGTAAATATCGTTTGGTGCTTTGCAGGATACTAAGAGATATTGTCGAATTGTTTAAGTAGATCATACTGATGAAAAGGTGGTGAAAATATGACAATCCTGTTTTATTCATATCCCAAATGCAGCACATGCCGAAAAGCAAAGCAATGGCTTGAAGAGAACGGCAAGGAATTTAACGAAATACATATTGTTGAAAATCCTCCAACCAAGGAAGAGCTGAAGTCCCTTTATGAAAACAGCAGTTTGCCGCTGAAAAAGTTCTTCAATACAAGCGGCAAAAAATATCGGGAATTAGGTTTGAAAGATAAGGTCAACAATGCTCCTGAAGAAGAGTTGCTCGAAATCCTGGCGAGCGACGGCATGCTGATCAAACGCCCGATTGCGGCAGAGGGATCCAGCGTTACGGTGGGATTTAAAGAAGAGACATATGAAGATACATGGAAATAAAAAAATGGTAAGGTTTTCTTGCTTTTATGATAGAAAATATGTCAATATTGATTTGAATATAGCAATGGAGGGATAGGAATGAGCACACCAAAAGAACTTCGTTATTCGGAAGAACATGAGTGGGTAAAAGTTGAAGGGGAAAAAGTGCGTATTGGAATCACTGATTTCGCACAATCAGAATTAGGGGATATCGTTTTCGTAGAACTTCCTGAAGTCGGCGATGAAATCAATGCTGGCGAACCTTTCGGAAGCGTAGAATCGGTAAAGACTGTTTCTGAACTATACGCGCCGGTCAGCGGAAAAGTTGTTGAAGTAAACACTGAACTGGATGACAGCCCTGAATTTGTAAACGAATCTCCATACGAAAATGCATGGATGGTTACCGTTGAACTTACAGATGCTTCTGAAGTGGACAAACTTATGACTTCAGAGCAGTATGATGAAATGATTAACGAAGACTAATTTTTTTTACAAAACCCTCCAGCTGTTATGGAGGGTTTTGTTTTGCTTTTTGGGCACGATAGTAATACATACTCGCACAAGGGGATGATGAGATGCTTAAGCCTAAAAAGCTGGATGTAACCCAGCGTGTCACAGGAAAATTGGTTGAAGGACAACTTCACTTGTTCCTTGACGACCAGCTGGTAGGAAAAATGGATATTTCGACTTCTGCTGAAACGCTGCAGCTTGAACCCAACTTCGAAGCGTCAGGAAGCAGAATCATTCAAAATTATATGACTCCAGATGATGATGAACCTCGTTATACAGATTGTGACGAAGGTGGATGGTGCTGAAAAAGGGTAGAGTATTCTACTCTTTTTCTGTATTCTTTTTTGAAGTTTTGAAGGCTCTTTTCTAAAACTTTGTTGCTATTTGTTATAAAGTTCAGGAGATACAGCGATAATTCTCAGAATTTATCCAGGTAAACAAGAAAGAAAAGAGTAGTCACCTTGTTCAGTTAGAAAAGCCTTTGGATTTTTCCGATAGCAACAATCTATACTAATACAGCCATTTTTAAAGAATGTCAAAGAGTTTTTCTTTGCAATCACTGGTTAAAAACGAGACAATGAATAACAAGAAAGAAAATTTCGTTAAATATGATGACCCTTGCACTAAGGGTATTTAAAATAAAATAGTAACAGTATGCAAATTAATTGTTTTAAATCGCATCAAGCAGTTGTGTCTACGAGTATTCTTAAAGATGGTTGCTGTAACACAGAGCGGAAATCAGCTTTACTATATAGAGCAACAATGCTTATAAATAGAGTGATGATCAGAACTACAAGCGTTCGTTACCTTTAAATTACCAAGTTTTTGAAATGAGATGATTTAATGGAGACAATTGAAGACAAAGTCATAATTGTTGAAGGGACCTCGGATAGAAAAAAGGTAAAAGAGATTGTAAAAGAATCTGTTGAGATCATATGTACAAATGGGACCATCAGTATAACAAAACTGGATGAACTGGTGGATGAGCTGTTCAATCGGGAGGTCTATATCCTTGTCGATGCCGATGAAAGCGGAGAAAAGCTCCGAAAGCTGTTCAAACGGGAGTTTCCCGAGGCAGAACACTTATATATAGACAGAATGTACAAAGAAGTGGCAGCCGCTCCGGATTATCACCTTGCTTCCATCCTGATTGCGGCTAACATTGATGTTCATACAGAATTTTTGGAAAGAAGGACGTAATTAGTTAATGAAGAATCATTTACCTGTTGAGCAAATCCAGAGAGAAATTCATGAAAAGAAGTATACAGCCCTGTATCTCTACACGCCTATGTGCGGCACGTGTATGGTTGCGGGGAGGATGGTGGATGTAACGGAAAAAATGTTCCCGCATATTCATTTCATCCGGGCGGATTTAAATTATATTCCTTCCATGGCTGATCAATACTCGGTGGAAAGTGTACCTTGTATGCTGCTCTTTCATGAAGGGGTCCTCCAGAATAAAATCTATGCCTTTCAGTCGGTTCCTTACTTACATGAACAATTCAATCATCTGACAAATGCTGATTCCGTTTAAGGGAATCGGTTTTTTTTGTCTGTGCAATTTTTGACTCACGTCTTGAGGATGCTGTACCCATCTGAATCTATTCGGGTCCAAGGAAACATACCCCGAAGAGAATAAAAGTTGTCACTTATGAATATTTAGTAATCCAACTAAAAAAGGCACTCCGGCTGTAGTGCTGACGTTATTCGACACACCTAATGGTAAATTTTTACTGTTATACGTGATGCAATCACTAATCGACACTATCACTCATTGCCCCTTCAGAAGTTGTCGATGAATTGTAAAAGGATTTCTCCCTGGAAAGTGGAAATAGTATACAAATACCACACAACGGCTAAGGGGATGAGCGATTGGAAAAAGAAATCTTAAGGATGCTTGAAGAATGCAAAATGAGATATCATTTAAAAGCATTGATGCCGGCAAGACCGTTTAGAGTCGCTTTTGATAACGGGTTAGAGGTAAAGATGATTTCCTTGGGGAAAAATGAGCTCTCCATGGTAGAAGAAGAAAGTGGTCAGTCAGACTTCACAGTGGAAGGCAGTCCTGAATTGATGAATGTCCTGATCAGTGGAAAAGAAAAGCTTTCGATTCTTTCCGAAAGAAGGGAAGTAGAGATAACAGGCAGTTACAGAGGGTTATTATTTGTAGAGTCAGTTTTAACTTTATGCAGATTATATGATTCAGACCCAGTTGTAATTTAAGGGTGAAATTTTTTAACAAAAGTTATTGACAGCTTTTAAAAAGCCATGTAAAATCACATTCAGAAGTAATGATTACTTTTATCCTCTAAAGGATTAATTGAATAAAGCGATTTTCTTGCTCTTATCGAGAGAGGTGGAGGGATGTGCCCTGCGAAGCCCGGCAACCGTCAACATTGTTGAAATGGTGCCAATTCACGCAAAGCTTAGTGCTTTGAAAGATGAGAGAAAGGTGAATGAAAATTTTCATGCCTTTCTGCTCATTGCAGGAAGGTATTTTTGTTTGTTCAGTAACCTGTAAGGCTAGATAATGATGTTTAGGAAATTATCTATAGTAAATAATAATACAGCAATGTTATAGCAACGGCACTAAAACCTACTAGTCTTATAGGTTTAGTGAGGGAGAGGTGAGGTAAAATGATTAGTATTTCAAATGTAAGTAAAATTTTTAAGAGCAAAAAAGGTTCCATATCAGCGGTTGATGATGTGAATCTAACGATAGATGATGGTGAGATCTTTGGGGTGATCGGATACAGTGGTGCTGGAAAGAGTACGTTGATCCGGATGCTGAACGGACTTGAAATTCCGAGTGAAGGGACGATTGATGTCAATGGACATATCGTTTCGAAAGTGAAAGGCCAAAAACTGAGAAGCGCCCGCCACGAAATCTCAATGATATTTCAGCACTTCAACCTGCTATGGTCAAGAACTGTAAGAGAGAATATTGCGTTTCCTCTCGAGATCACGAAGGTTCCAAAAGAGGAACGCAATAGAAGAGTCGAAGAGCTAATCGAACTGGTCGGATTAAAAGGTAGAGAGGATGCGTATCCTTCGCAGCTGAGCGGCGGGCAGAAACAGCGTGTCGGGATTGCGCGTGCACTGGCCAATAATCCGAAGGTGCTGTTATGTGATGAAGCCACCTCGGCGCTTGATCCGGAAACCACTGACTCCATCCTTGATTTGCTGGTCGACATTAATAAACGCTTGGGACTGACAATTGTCTTAATTACCCATGAAATGAAAGTGATCCAAAAGATCTGCCACAGGGTAGCGGTTATGGAAAACGGTAAGGTGGTCGAACTGGGGGATGTACTTGAAGTGTTTAAGAATCCTCAGCAAAAAATCACCCAGCGTTTCGTGAGTGAAGTCTCAGAAACAGGAAATACGAAGGAAGCTATTGAAACTCTTCTCTCGCACTATCCGGATGGAAAGATTGTCAAGCTCACTTTTGTTGGTGAACAAGCAGAGCAGCCTCTGATCACAAGTCTGATCAAGAATTTTGATATTAACGCCAATATTCTGCAGGGAAGCATTTCGCAAACCCAGGGAGGCTCCTATGGAACACTGTTTCTGCAATTGACAGGTTCCGAAGAAGATAAGGCAGTCGAGTATTTGAAGAAACAAACGGTTGGGATTGAGGTGATGAATCATGACTGAAACTCTCTTTCCGAACGTTGACTGGGAAAAAATGTGGGAAGCGACTCTGGAAACCCTGTATATGACAGGGATGTCAGTTGCCATAACACTTGTACTTGGAATTATTCTAGGTCTCTTATTGTTTTTAACATCTCCTAACAACCTATGGGAAAATCGGGCTGTGTATGTGGTGACTAGTGCGGTCGTAAATATCTTCCGTTCAATTCCATTCATTATCCTGATTGTGCTCTTAATCCCGTTTACAAAGTTCCTTATCGGGACGATTCGCGGAGCCAATGCAGCACTTCCCGCCCTCATCATTGGAGCGGCACCTTTCTATGCCAGAATGGTGGAAATCGCCCTAAGGGAGGTAAACAAGGGAGTCATTGAAGCAGCCAAATCAATGGGAGCGAAAACATCGACGATCATCTGGAAGGTTCTGCTTCCTGAATCGATGCCTGCCCTCATATCCGGTATCACAGTAACAGCCATTGCCCTTGTTGGTTTTACAGCCATGGCAGGTGTCATTGGAGCAGGCGGTCTGGGGAACCTGGCTTATCTGGATGGATTCCAGCGCAGCCGGGATGATGTAACCCTGGCAGCCACAATAATCATTTTAATCATTGTCTTTATCATCCAGTTAATTGGTGATGTATTAACAAAAACGATCGACAAAAGATAAATATTATAAGGAAAGAAGGAGAAAAGATGAAAAAACTAATCGCAGGTTTATTTACAGCAGCAAGCATCTTTACATTGGGAGCATGCGGTACAGCAGATGAAGGAAGCCAAGGCGGTGCCGGAGAAGAAACAAAAGAATTAACGGTGGGAGCTTCAAATATCCCCCATGCTGAAATTTTAGAAAAAGCAAAACCAATCCTTGAAGAACAAGGTATCGAGCTAAACATCGAAACATACCAGGATTATATCCTTCCTAACAAAGACTTGGACAGCGGTGAAATTGATGCAAACTACTTCCAGCACATTCCATACCTTGAGTCACAAATCGCTGATCATGGTTATGACTTTGTGAACGCTGGCGGGGTTCA
This sequence comes from Rossellomorea sedimentorum, assembly GCF_046237645.1. Lineage (GTDB taxonomy): Bacteria > Bacillota > Bacilli > Bacillales > Bacillaceae_B > Rossellomorea > Rossellomorea sedimentorum. Next base: position 3,557,693 of record NZ_CP143546.1, on the reverse strand, counting down.
TATCGAACCAATGGGTGTATACTCTAAAAAATTTGATTCTCTAGAAGACCTTCCAGAAGGTGCAACAATCCTTATGAGTAACTCAGTAGCAGACCACGGCCGAATCCTTACTTTGCTAGAAGCAAAAGGCCTTATCACTCTTAAAGAGGGTGTTGATAAAACAGCTGCGACACTTGATGATATTGCTGAAAACCCACGAAACCTTCAGTTCGATTACGAATACGAAGCAGCTCTTCTTCCGCAATTGTATGAAAACGAAGAAGGTGACGCAGTACTGATCAACTCTAACTATGCAATTGATGCAGGGCTGAACCCGCTTGAAGATTCGATCGCAATTGAAGACAAAGATTCACCATATGTAAACGTAATTGCTGTAAACAGCGGCAACGAAAACAATGAAGCAGTCAAAGCCCTGGTTGAAGTTCTTCGCTCAGAAGAAATTCAAAATTTCATCTTGGAAGAGTGGGGCGGAGCAGTTGTTCCGGTTAAAGAATAATATTTATTTGAAAAAAGCGGTCCTTTTGTTTGAAAGGGCTGTTTTTTTTTGATTTTCTTCTTAGAGGTGGGTAACGTCACTAATTCACGTCATGATCTTCCCGGCTGCAAACTATTAGGTTGTCATGGATGAGCGCACCTTTTAGGCAGCGAATTATAATTTTGTAAGATAACGAAGGAAACATACCATTATAAGATAGCAAAAAACTGTAGTGGTAAAGTTCCAGGAGATATTACGAGAGCTGGTTTAGTCTGAGAGAGGCACAGGAACTAACCTAGGCCCTCTACAAAAAGACCCGCTTTTCAAGAATGCTGCCCATTCCCTCCATAAACCGCCAATACGACAGTGACCTAAATCAAGCCTCAATAGTAGAAAAAGACTTCATTTTAAACATAAACTCAGCCCCTTTTGCTCATACTATTTCTGAATTGGATTCAATAACAGAATGGAGCTGGATCAAATGGAAATGGATGCTAGAAATTCAACTGAAGCAGCCCTGCATCACTATAAGCATGGGTTAGGTTTATTCACACAAAAAATGCCTGAGCTGGCACACCACTATAATGCTTTTACAGAACAGTGTTTCAAAGAAGGAGTTCTTTCTCAAAAAGAGAAGCAGTTGATTGCACTGGGAATCAGTTTATATTCTCAGGACGAATACTGCATCATTTACCATACAAAAGGCTGCATCGACCAAGGCTGCTCCGAAGAAGAAATCCTGGAAGCCGTTGGTGTAACGGCTGCTTTTGGCGGCGGAGCGGCAATGAGCCAGGCGGTAACACTTGTGCAGGAATCAATTGTTGAATTAAACCAACTGAAGCAATAGTTCCCTAAAGCTGACAGCGGAGATTGTCAGCTTTTTTTGCCTCTTTAGCACATCACCGCACTAAGAGGGACAGTCCCTCTTAGTGCATTAACGCTTCACCGTGCGAAGAGGGACAGTCCCTTTTCGTGCTTTAACGTGTTAAATAAGTTAAAAATGGAAGTATATCGTGGGAATATTGTGAAAATATAAGAGGGAGTGATATCAGCTTTTTAAAAAGAGCTGTCAACTCCGTTAAAAACTGGTAATCATTCGATACGGGTTTTGAATTAAAAATACCGGGGTAGTATCATTGTAAACGAAGTTAAAAACTTGAAAGGAATGATTCATTATCAACGACTCTCTGAATATGGAGTATACGAATGAAATGGAAAAGGCGATGCAAGGAGCCCACGGAGTTGGATATGAAACCTATAAAAGGAACCATGATGTTCGTATGCGAGTGGAAAAGAGAAGAGAAAATGAATACATTGAAAGCAGAAGAATGATTGCTGATTTGGATCGAAAAGTACACGCTAACATATAATAGGAAGAAAACGGGGAAAAACCAGTGTTTCAAACACTGGTTTTTCTTGTTGTTTAAGTAAATTCACCTAAAACTTATCTGGGGATAATTTACAACTGTACTATCCGCGTCCAGCTTCAGCTCACGAGGTTGCGAACCGCCTGGAATGTAATCCGCCCCGAGGATTAAAAGGGAAGGCAGCCTTATTGAGGGCTAATCAGGACGCATGCTCTATTGTTCTGTTTACTGATTCGGAATTGTTTGTTAATCTTATTCGAGTAGGGGGAAGTTAAAAATATTCCCAACGTCCTTTGCCGCTCGTATGTATAATGGTACATGTTTAAAGCATAGGAAGCTAACAATATAAACGGTCAAAGAAATTGTGTTTTCTCATCCTTTTATACTCTGCTCAAACAGTTGCTTATAGCTTTTATTTGTTATAAGATTGTAATGAGAATAAATTGAGAATGGTTAAAAACAAACTTTCTTATAAAGTCACGGAGGTATAATAATGGCAGGTTCAACTTTAACAATTAAAGATCTTCATGTTGAGATTGAAGGTAAAGAAATACTAAAAGGTGTAAACCTTGAAATCAAAGGTGGAGAAATCCATGCAGTAATGGGTCCAAACGGAACGGGTAAATCCACTCTATCTTCAGCAATCATGGGACATCCTAAATATGAAGTAACAAAAGGCAGCATCACTTTCGATGGTGAAGACGTTCTTGAGATGGAAGTAGACGAGCGTGCAAGAGTAGGTCTTTTCCTTGCAATGCAGTATCCAAGTGAAATCAGCGGTGTTACAAATGCGGACTTCTTGCGTTCAGCGATCAACAGCCGTCGTGATGAAGGACAGGAAATCTCTCTTATGAAATTCATCCGTACAATGGATTCCAACATGGAAGAACTTGAAATGGATCCTGATATGGCACAGCGTTACCTGAATGAAGGTTTCTCTGGCGGTGAGAAAAAACGTAACGAGATTCTACAATTGATGATGCTTCAACCGAAGATTGCCATCCTTGATGAAATCGACTCCGGCCTGGACATCGATGCATTGAAAATCGTTTCAAAAGGTATCAACAAGATGCGCGGGGAAGAGTTCGGATGCTTAATCATTACCCACTATCAGCGTCTGCTTAACTACATCACTCCAGATAAAGTACACGTTATGATGCAGGGACGTGTTGTTAAATCTGGCGGACCGGAGCTAGCGAAGCGCCTTGAGTCTGAAGGTTATGACTGGATTAAAGAAGAGTTAGGTATCAAAGACGAAACTGTCGGCCAAGAAGCGTAAGTGTTAGGGGGATTAATATGACTGTAGAAACGAAACTACCAGTAGAAAAGGAATATTTGGACTCCTTTTCAAAAGGTCTGGGAGAACCCGAGTGGTTTTCTGACCTTCGTGCTCAAGCTTTAACAAAAGCTGGGGAATTGGAGCTTCCTAAACCTGATAAAACAAAAATCACTAAGTGGAATTTCACTGAGTTTAAGCAGCATACAGTTGAAAGCAAGCCTTATGAGAACTTAAGCGAGCTTCCTGAAGCTGCAAAGGCATTAATCGATACAGATAATGCAAACAACAACTTGTATGTTCAGCGCAACAATACTCCTGCATACCTGACTCTATCTCAAGAGTTAAAAGATAAAGGAGTTATTTTCACAGACATTCTGACAGCTGTTAAAGAACATGGTGATTTGGTACAGAAGTATTTCATGAAGGAAGGCGTCAAAGTTGATGAACATAAACTGACAGCCCTTCATGCTGCATTGGTGAATGGCGGTGCATTCCTTTATGTACCTAAAAATGTTGAAGTGGAACAGCCGATTCAAGCTGTCTATATCCAGGACAATGCAGATGCAACTCTTTTCAACCATGTGTTGGTCGTTGCAGATGACAACAGCTCAGTAACGTATGTCGAGAACTATATTTCTACAACAGACGTAGAACAGGGAATCTACAATATCGTTTCAGAAGTATTTGCAAACAATAACGCAAAAGTAACGTATGGAGCGGTAGATAACCTTGCAAGCGGAATTACAACCTATGTAAACCGCAGAGGAACAGCTGCAAGAGATGCCCGCATCGACTGGGCTCTTGGCTTAATGAACGATGGAGATACGATTTCAGAAAATATAACCAACCTTATGGGTGACGGTTCTTACGCTGATACAAAGACCGTCGTGGTTGGCCGCGGTAAACAGAAACAGAACTTCACGACAAAAGTCGCTCACTTCGGTAAGAATTCTGAAGGATATATCCTTAAACACGGTGTCATGAAAGATGAAGCATCATCAATCTTCAACGGCATTGGAAAAATCGAGCACGGCGCTTCTAAGTCCAATGCAGAACAGGAATCACGCGTTCTTATGTTGAGTGAAAAAGCTCGCGGAGATGCCAACCCTATCCTGTTAATCGACGAGGACGATGTAACAGCTGGACATGCTGCGTCAGTTGGACGTGTAGACCCGCTGCAGCTTTACTACTTGATGAGCCGCGGTATTCCTCAGCATGAAGCAGAACGTCTAGTCATTCATGGTTTCCTTGCGCCGGTTGTCAATCAGCTTCCGATTGAAGGAGTTAAGAAACAACTGGTTGAGGTAATTGAAAGGAAAGTAAATTAATGAATGCCAAAGAGATTCGTAAGTATTTTCCGATTCTCGATCAGGAAGTCAATGGACATCCATTGGTGTATCTTGATAGTGCAGCGACTTCACAAAAACCTGTGCAAGTAATAGAAGCATTGGATAAGTATTACCGTGAGTATAACTCGAATGTCCACCGTGGTGTCCACACTCTTGGGACACAGGCGACAGACGGGTATGAAGGAGCCCGTGAGAAGGTCCGCAAGTTCATCAATGCGGCTTCTACCGAGGAAATCATCTTTACCCGCGGTACAACGACTGCGATCAATACAGTTGCAGCCAGCTACGGCAGAGCGAACGTCGGTGAAGGGGATGAAATTGTAATCTCCCATATGGAGCATCACAGTAATATCATCCCGTGGCAGCAGCTAGCCAAAGAAACTGGGGCAACATTGAAATATGTCCCGCTGCAAGAAGACGGAACCATTTCAATTGAAGATGTAAAAGAGACTGTAACCTCCAATACGAAAATCGTATCCATCATGAAGGTTTCGAATGTATTGGGAACGATGAACCCAATCAAAGAGATAACTAAAGTTGCCCACGATAATGGGGCAATTATGATGGTGGATGGTGCGCAGGCTGCTCCTCATATGAAGGTGGACGTGCAGGATCTTGATTGCGATTTCTTCGCTTTCTCCGGCCATAAGATGGCGGGTCCTACAGGTATTGGAGTCCTATATGGTAAGAAACATCTCCTTGAAAACATGGAGCCGGTTGAATTCGGCGGAGAGATGATTGATTTTGTTGGAATGTACGAGTCGACTTGGAAGGAGCTTCCATGGAAGTTTGAAGGCGGTACCCCGATTATTGCGGGAGCTATCGGCCTTGGAGCAGCCATCGATTTTCTCGAAGAAATCGGCTTGGACCATATTGAAAAACACGAGCACCACTTAGCTGCTTATGCAATGGAGAAAATGTCCGAGGTTGAGGGCATGACCATCTACGGCACTAAGGACCCTGCCAAACGTGCAGGACTTGTCACTTTCAATATTGACGATGTTCATCCTCATGATGTAGCGACAGTATTGGATGCGGAAGGAATTGCCGTGCGTGCAGGCCACCACTGTGCCCAGCCTTTAATGAAGTGGCTGAAAGTGTCGGCTACAGCGCGGGCCAGCTTCTACATTTACAATACAGAAGAAGATATTGATAAGCTTGTTTCAGGACTAGTGAAAACAAAGGAGTATTTCAGCGATGTCTTTTAACAATTTAGATCAGTTGTACAGACAGGTGATTATGGATCATTATAAAAACCCTCGCAATAAGGGCGCGCTTGAAGACGGAAGCTTGACGGTGGACATGAACAATCCTACCTGCGGTGACCGCATCCATCTCCACATGAAAGTGGAAGATGGGAAAGTGACAGATGCCAAGTTCGACGGTGAAGGCTGCTCGATTTCAATGGCTTCAGCTTCAATGATGACCCAGATCATCATTGGAAAAGACGTTGATACAGCAATGAAGCTTTCTGAAGTTTTCTCGAATATGATGCAAGGGAAAGACTATGATGAAGATATCGACCTTGGTGATATAGAAGCCTTGCAGGGAGTGGCAAAATTCCCGGCACGCATTAAATGTGCCACACTTGCCTGGAAGGCGATGGAAAAAGGAGTCAAGGAAGGGCAGTGACCCTGAAGGACTCACACTTAGAATGGAGGAATCAACATGGCGAAAAAAATGCCTGAGATCGGAGATTATAAATACGGTTTCTCTGATAAAGACGTATCAATTTTCCGTTCGAAACGCGGTCTTACCCGTGAAATCGTTGAAGAGATTTCACGCATGAAGGATGAGCCGCAATGGATGCTTGATTTTCGTTTAAAATCATTGGAACATTTCTATAACATGCCAATGCCTCAATGGGGCGGAGACTTGAACGCATTAAATTTTGATGAAATCACTTACTATGTTAAGCCTTCTGAGAAATCTGAGCGTTCTTGGGATGAAGTTCCGGAAGAAATCAAACAAACTTTTGATAAACTTGGAATTCCTGAAGCGGAGCAAAAGTATCTTGCTGGTGTATCTGCACAGTATGAATCCGAGGTTGTTTACCACAACATGCAGGAAGACCTGGAAGCTCAGGGAATCGTATTCAAAGATACGGACTCTGCTCTTAAAGAAAATGAAGACATTTTCCGTGAGCACTGGGCAAAAGTCATCCCTGCTACAGACAACAAGTTCTCTGCATTGAATTCAGCAGTTTGGTCTGGCGGATCTTTCATCTATGTGCCAAAAGGGGTAAAAGTAGAAACGCCTCTTCAAGCCTATTTCCGTATCAACTCAGAGAATATGGGACAATTCGAACGTACGCTTATCATCGTTGATGAAGGAGCAAGCGTGCACTATGTAGAGGGCTGTACAGCACCTGTCTACACGACAAATTCCCTTCACTCGGCGGTTGTTGAAATCATTATCAAAAAAGATGCTTATTGCCGCTATACGACGATCCAGAACTGGGCGAACAACGTATACAACCTTGTTACCAAGCGTGCGGTCTGTGAAGCGAACGCTACAATGGAATGGGTTGATGGAAACATCGGAAGTAAGCTGACAATGAAATACCCTGCCGTCATCCTTAAAGGAGAAGGCGCAAGAGGTATGACGCTTTCCATCGCGTTGGCAGGAAAAGGCCAGCATCAGGATGCAGGAGCGAAAATGACTCATCTTGCACCAAACACTTCTTCTACGATCGTTTCTAAATCGATCTCTAAACAAGGCGGTAAAGTAACCTACCGCGGTATCGTTCATTTTGGACGCAAAGCACACGGAGCACGCTCCAACATTGAGTGTGATACGCTGATCATGGATAACCAATCCACTTCAGATACAATCCCTTACAATGAAATTTTGAATGACAACATTTCATTGGAGCACGAAGCGAAAGTTTCAAAAGTATCCGAAGAGCAATTGTTCTACTTGATGAGCCGAGGTATTTCTGAAGAAGAAGCAACAGAAATGATCGTCATGGGCTTCATCGAGCCATTCACAAAAGAACTTCCAATGGAGTACGCGGTTGAAATGAACCGCTTAATCAAGTTCGAAATGGAAGGATCCATCGGTTAATACAGCACTTCCCGCATGCCTTGAGTATGCGGGATTTTTTAGTTTCAGGGTGTCAGTTGGTCCCAGTCACATCCGTTTTTTTGTCGAGTCGTCGATAAATCCGAGGGATCGCTGATAAATGCCCCAAAATCGCCGAAGCTGCCCACCCGCTCACTAAAGCAAAGACCGCATCAGATAAAGCCCAACTGTTTGCCCATTCAGCGGCAACAGTGGTATGTTTAGTGTATCTATATTTGCTTTACATACAACCATTTCGGGTAAAGACCCTATACATACGATAGAAAGATTGCCTATTTCTGAGATGGACTCAGTGGCAGTAAAAAACCTTAAAAAGTAACTGACGAAACGGGGTGCTGTTTTGATATATATCGGATTGACCGGCTGGGGTGACCATGATTCGCTGTATAGCAATACATCACAAAGGGATAAGCTGAAAGAGTATTCCGCTCATTTCCCGATTGTTGAAGTGGATTCTACCTTTTATGCCGTCCAGCCATTACGAAATGCGGAAAAATGGGTGAATGAGACACCATCATCATTTAAGTTCATTGTGAAGGCTTATCAAGGGATGACAGGCCATAACAGAGGAGACATTCCTTTCAGTAGCAAGGAGGAAATGTTCCAGGCATTCAGGGAGTCCCTGAAACCATATATTGAAGCAGGTAAGCTGGGTATGGTGCTCCTTCAGTTCCCACCATGGTTTGACTGCAAAAAGGAGAATGTCGACTACTTAAGGTACTGCAAAGAGAAGCTGCCGGGCCTGCCTCTCGCATTGGAATTCCGGCACCAATCCTGGTTTTATCCTCAATTCAAGGAAAGAACCCTTTCGTTTATGAGAGAAGAAGGATGGATACACAGCATCTGTGATGAGCCTCAATCAGGGGAAGGCTCGGTTCCGACCATTTTGCAGGCAACACGGGAAGATATGACGCTTGTCCGGTTTCATGGGAGAAATGTACATGGGTGGCAGAAGCCGAACGCCGGAGACTGGAGAGAGGTCCGCTATCTATATCGATATAACGAGAAAGAGCTGTCAGAGTGGAAAGAGAAGCTTCATATATTAAAACAGCAAACGAAGGATATTTATATTGTATTCAACAATAATTCCGGCGGAGACGCGGCAGACAATGGGAAACAATTCCTCGAAATGTTGGATATTCAATATACGGACCTGGCCCCGAGACAGCTCGATTTGTTTTAACAGTTGTGGCTGAATAGAGGGGAAAAAACTTGTAACCAAGGGAAGAAACCGGATTTTTCCCTTGGTTACAAGTTATCCGAAACAGGCTAAGTAAATTAGGTGGTTGATTTGGAGATGACAACATGGAGTGGATAGTTTTAGTACTGATCGGACTGTTTGCGGGAGCCTTGGGGGCACTGGTTGGATTAGGCGGAGGAGTCATTATCGTTCCTGCACTTGTTTATTTTGGAGGCTATACAAATCTGCTGGAGGATTTAGGCCCTCAAGTGGCAGTAGGCACCTCGTTGATCATTATGATTTTTACAGGGCTTTCATCCACCTTATCCTATATCAAGCACAAAACGGTGGACTACAAGAGCGGCCTGCTATTTTTCATAGGTGCGGGTCCCGGTTCCATTATCGGGGCCCTTGTAAACAGGACTTTCAATATGGAATCATTCAATTTGTATTTTGGTTTTTTTATGATCCTCGTTTCGTTTATACTGATGATCAGAAATAGAATTAAACCGATTGAAACGTTTAAAACAAGCAGTTACCAGCGTAATTTCACGGACGCTGAAGGAAAAGAGTATACATATGGATTTCCGCCCGCCCTGGGAGTAGCGATAGCCTTTTTTGTTGGTTTTGCGTCAGGTCTCTTCGGTATCGGGGGCGGTTCGCTGATGGTGCCTGCCATGATCCTGATTTTTCTGTTTCCTCCGCATGTGGCGGTGGCTACGTCGATGTTCATGGTGTTCCTATCAGCATTGGTCAGTTCGGCAACACATATCTATCTAGGGAATATCAACTGGCTTTATGCATTGGCTATTATACCGGGTGCCTGGTTTGGTGCAAAGGGTGGAGCTTATTTGAATTCAAAGCTGCAGTCGGCTGCACTGGTCACAATCCTCAGGGTCATATTGGTATTGATTGGCATCAGGCTTGTCTATCAAGGGTTAACTGGATGATTATGTGAACGGAAGAAGGGTGAAAGAGTGAAAGAAACGATTCATATTTATCATACAAACGATTTACACAGTCATTTTGAGAATTGGCCGCGTATCCGTGATTTTCTTAAAAAGAGAAAAGAGTGGCATCAAGATGCCAAAGAAGATGTGTTTCTGTTTGATATTGGCGATCATGTAGACCGCTGGCATCCTTTCTCTGAAGGTACTTTGGGGACAGGCAATGTGGAAATGCTCAATGAGGTAGGGTATGATGCGGTAACGATAGGAAATAATGAAGGGATCACTTTTTCCTATCAGGAACTGAATGAATTGTACGACTATGCCGGCTTCGAGGTGCTGCTGGCCAATCTATATACTGAAGATGAAAAAATTCCCCATTGGGCAAAGCCCTATCATATTTACGAAACAAAATCAGGATGCAAAATAGGCGTCATAGGTTTGACCGCCAATTTTGCCCCTTTTTATAAGCCGTTAGGATGGAATATATACTCACCGATGGACCAGCTCAGCTTATGGCTGAAAGAACTGGCCCCTCAGTCGGACATTGTTGTGCTTCTTTCTCATCTCGGAATAAGGGATGATGAGTGGATCGCTGAGAAGTTCCCTGAAGTGGATATTATCCTTGGGGCTCATACTCATCATATCTTTCATGAAGGTAAAGAAGTGAATGGAACGCTCCTTGGTGCGGGTGGGAAACATGGAAATTATGTTGGCCATATTATAATTGAAATTGATGTCCAATCCAAAAGTATCATATCAAGAAAAGCCCAACTGTATGAACAGGACCATCTCCCTGTTTCAAAAGACGAGGCTCTGCAGATTAAAGGCTGGCATGATAAAGGGCAAGAGCTTTTGAATGACACGATAGCCTATCTAAAAAAAGACCTTGCAGCCGACTGGTTCAAGCCTTCAGCACTTCCTCAGCTGCTGACGGATGGACTGCATCAGTGGTGTGAAGCAGACTGTGCATTTCTAAATGCAGGCCTGGTATTGGAAGGGCTGCCCGCAGGAGAAGTTACCAGGTTTGATATTCACCGGATACTTCCTCATCCGATCAACCCCTGTGTCATTACACTGACAGGGACGGAACTTAAAGAAGTGTTGAAAGCAACAAGAGATGAAGAGCTACATCATCTTCAGGTGAAAGGACTTGGGTTTCGCGGAAAGATTATGGGGGAGTTCATTTACAGCTCAATTGATTTTGGGAAGGATATTCAGCATATTTATATTAATGGAAAACTGATTGATCCTCATCAAGAATATAAGTTGGCCACCACGGATATGTTTACATTCGGCCACTTTTTTCCGGAACTGCAAAGGGCAGAAAAACACTATTTCATGCCGGAATTTTTAAGAGATGTTTTAACCTGGAAGCTTAAAGAGACGAATACTCTTTGAGCCCTCACCTCTCCTGTGCTTCTTTCATAACATAACAGTTGAAAGGAGAGGATGACATTGATGAATCTTTCCCCTATAGAGATAGAAGGTCACACTTTTCTTGCGGTGTCGGTACAGCTTCCCAAGACGAACCTGCTTGTCGTTACAAACGATAAAGGATATATAATGTGCGGTGCATTGGATGTAGGCTTGCTGAATGCAAAGCTGAAAGACAGGAAGATCATCGCCGGCAGAGCAGTAGGGGTCAAGACGATACAGCAGCTGATTGATGCCCCGCTGGAGTCTGTGACGCATGAAGCAGAACAATTGGGGATCACTACCGGGATGTCCGGCAGGGATGCCTTGTTAAAAATGATATAAACAGAAAGCCTGTACCATAGGGGTGCAGGCTATTCTGTTTATACTGGATGTGACTTGAGGAAATTTTGCACCGTAACATAGAACTGATAATTTAAAATTATAAATAAATTCAGACAAATAGTAAATCGGTTCTCTTGAAAATGCCTTAAAATGCATTATAATGAAGATATTAGTATAAAAATGTCGAAATCAAGGCAGTCCATAGGAGAATTCGATGAGATTTATATCAGCTAAGACGTTAAAACCGGGAATGGTCATGGCCTCCACCGTCTATAATGTAAGCGGCAAGCCTCTTATTAAGTCGGGTGTGTCAGTGACAGCACGGATGATCGAAAAATTAGTAGAACTGAATATCCAGTATGTTTACATAGAAGATGGATTATCAGCAGGGATTGAAGCTTCTGACTCTGTTCCTGTAAAGGTAAGGCAGGATGCTGTCAAAAAAATTGATTCGACTTTTACTCAATTGGAAAAGAACTCTGTATCCAACAATCTTGTTGCACTTGAGCAGAGTGCGGCCAGTTTCAAGGAAGTCATTGATACCATTTTGAGAGAGATTAAAGGAAGCAAGGATTTGTTGACATTGCTTACGGATGTATTTACATATGACTCCTATGTATTCCATCACTCCTTTAATGTCACACTTTATACACTGGCCACTGGAATTGAGCTCGGCATGCCTGCGAAGCAGCTGGATTCACTTGGGCTGGGCGCCATCATGCATGACATCGGCAAAATGAAGGTGCCGGAAGAAATCTTAATGAAGCCAGGAAAACTGACCTTTGAAGAATTTAAAGAAGTGGAAAAGCATACAGAGTACGGCTTTGAGATCTTGAGACAGTTACATAATGTATCCCTGCTTGTCGCCCATTGCGCTTTTCAGCATCATGAACGCCTTGACGGGTCAGGTTATCCGCGAGGGATTAAAGGAGATGAAATCCATCCTTTTGCAAAAATCATAGCAGTAGCTGATGTCTTTGATGCCTTGACTTCCAACCGAGTTTACCGTGATGCCATGCTGCCGCACGAAGCTCTTGAAGTCCTGTATGCCGGTTCGGGCACACTGTTTGATGCAAGTGTCATCCAAGCTTTCCGGAAATCGGTGGCCATTTATCCAAACGGGATGGTGGTCGTCCTTAGTGACGGGCGAAGAGGGATTGTGGAGAGGCAGAATAAAGGTTTAACCCACCGACCGGTTCTGCGTATTATCGCTGAAGCCGAAGAAGAACGGACTGTGCCTTATACGCTTGACCTCGGTGTCAGCCTTGATGTGACCATCACGGGTTTCGATCCAGAGTTTGAGAGCAAGTTGATGGAAGTCAATTGAATTTTGTTGCGCTAATCCTCCTCTTACAAGCATACATATAGCTTGTAAGGGGGGATTTTTTTGATTAAAAATAAAAAATATAAACCCCGAAGAGGACCGCTGCCTTTTCGATATGTTTTTCTATTGACGTTTGTATTCTTTATGTTTTCAACCGCTGGAGGAATATGGATTATCAATAAAGGGTTGAAGCCCACGTTGATGAGTTATGCTGAAACGCAGACAAGCAAGATTGGTACACTGGTAATCAATAAAGCGGTCAGTAAAAAGATTGCGAATGTAATGGACATTAATGAAGTCACACAAGAGATGGAGTCAGCTGGGGGAAAAAGTTACAGACAATTTAATACAGAGATCATAAACCGTGTTCAAAATGAAATTGTAAATCTTGTACAGTTAAACTTAAAAGATGCTGAGCGGGGAAACTTAAGAGATCTGGAGTTTTTAACCGAGGTTGAAATTGAGGAAGGCACAGAAGAGGATGGGATCATCTTTTCGGTTCCAATTGGGCAGGCTACGAACAATGCACTTTTAGGGAACTTGGGCCCGAAGATTCCTATACGTTTTAATGCAATCGGGGATGTTGTATCAGATGTAAAGACCGACGTCCAGGAATTCGGCATTAACAACGCCTTGGTAAAGGTATATATTCATATCAAAGTGGATGTTCAAATCATCATTCCATTTGCTACACAGACAGAGACAATCCAGCAGGATATACTGGTGGCCATGGGATTGATGGAAGGCGAAGTACCGCAATTTTTTAACAGCGGCGGTGAATCTGCTCCATCTATTGAGGTACCACTGAATTAATTGGTGGAAATACACGGAAATGAACAAATTGTTCTTGTCAGCAGCACGTATTCCTGATATATTAATCTAGTGAATATAATATTTACTACAATCATCTAAATCCGATGGGGTAGAGGCTGCACCTGTTCATTAGTAAACCAAGTGAGAATGACAACTGTGATCTTGGTTGAAAGGGGATATGTGCCGAAGCAGGAATGGATTGGTCAGAGTCCATTTCTGCTGGGGTTACCTTGAAAAAGGGTAACACTGTCATTATAAGTCTTATACAAGATTATAATGGGGAGCTACAGATCGAGATGGAGAAATGACTATATTACAAAAGGTAATAATAGGATTCTCTATTATTGCCTTTTTTTATTTTCTTCAATCATTCTGCGAGTATTCCCTCCCTATCAACTATAGGAGGAGAAAAAATGGAAAACACTATTTATTCATTATTGCCACCCCTTTTAGCCATCCTGATGGTTATCCTGACAAGACGGGTTCTGCTGTCACTTGGTGTGGGGATTGTTTCGGCAGCATTGCTTCTTGCCGAGTTCTCGATTGGCAAAACTCTTACGACTATCTGGGATGCGTTTAAAGGCATCTTCGTGGACGGTGGAGAACTCAACACATGGAACGTCTATATTATCTTGTTCCTACTGCTTCTTGGTGTGATTACCGCTTTCGTAAACATTTCCGGGGGCAGCAGAGCTTTCGGTGAATGGGCAATGAAACGTGTGAAAACCAGAACTGGTGCACAGATTTTGACTGCAGTATTAGGTATTATCATATTTATCGATGACTATTTCAATGCATTGGCAGTTGGACAGGTTTCCAGGCCGATTACAGACCGTCATAAGATTTCAAGGGCCAAATTGGCATACCTTATTGACTCAACGTCTGCTCCGATATGTGTCGTTTCACCAATCTCCAGCTGGGGTGCGTTTATCATTGCACTTATCGGCGGAATCCTGGCAGACCATGCGATCACTGGATATACAGCTTTCTCGGCTTTCATGCAAATCATTCCTATGAACCTTTATGTCTGGGCCGCAATAGGACTGGTGTTCATTACTTCCTACAGAGGTATTGAATTCGGTAAAATGCGTGAACATGAACTGCGTGCAATCAATACTGGAGAAGTGTATGATCCTGCAAAAGATATTCCAGGTGAATTGAAAAATGATCTGCCAGTTAGTGATAAAGGAACGGTCGGTGACTTGATCTGGCCGATTATCGCATTAGTTGTCGGTACAGTTGGTGCAATGCTTTGGACAGGATATCAAGCTGTTGAAGGAGAGGCTTCTCTACTGCTGATCCTGGAAAACACAGATGTTTCTACATCATTGGTATATGGTGGATTGATTGGACTGGCAACAGCACTGATTTTCTTTTTCAGACAAATGCCTTCTTCAAAAGCAATCAATGGAAAAGCTCTTGGACTTGGTTTTATGGAAGGAATCAAATCGATGCTTCCTGCTGTTTACATTCTCATCTTTGCCTGGACGATCGTCACGTTGATCGGTTCACTGCAAACAGGTGAGTACTTGGCTGGCATTGTAGAACAATCCAACCTGAACATTGGACTTCTTCCGGTCATCATGTTCCTTGTTGCAGGAATCATGGCCTTTGCTACCGGAACCTCTTGGGGTTCGTTTGGTATCCTGCTTCCGATTGCCGGAGAAATTGCAGCTGCTACGGATGTAAGCATCTTGCTGCCTGCAATGGCAGCAGTCCTAGCCGGCTCTGTATTCGGCGACCACTGTTCTCCGATTTCGGATACATCAATCCTGTCGTCTACAGGTGCGGGAAGCAATCATATCGACCACGTCATAACGCAGCTTCCTTATGCCATCACTGGAGCTATAATCGCGGCAGTCGGCTTCCTTGCCCTTGGACTGACAGGCAGTACGTTAATCGGGCTTGGTGCAACAATTATCCTGCTCGTTCTGTTTGCGCTTTTCGGTAAAAGGACAGCCGGCTCAGCGGCAGGAAACTAAATCTATACTTGATAAGAGAGAGAACCCGTTTAGTGGGTTTTCTCTCTTATTTTTTTGAAGATTTATGTAGAAAGAGAAAATATGATAAAAATTCATCAACAAATTCTTCAAGCGCGGAAAAACTATCTCACAATACTTTTTCTGGAAATTACACTGCTACAGAACAGTATTTCAAGCGTGAAAAAGAAAAAAAAGAAAAATAAAATAATGCTTTGACATTCGTCCTAATACTAGCTATACTGTCTTTATCGGATTATCTAAATAATCTGAAAATACTAACATTTACCAATGATTTCAGGAGGGAATTATCATGGAAAATCGTGCACAATGGGGTACGAGGGCCGGATTTATTCTGGCAGCGGTCGGTTCGGCAATCGGACTAGGAAACATCTGGCGTTTCCCTGCAGTAGCATATGAGAACGGTGGAGGGGCATTTTTCATTCCTTATTTATTTGCTTTGCTCACTGCAGGTATTCCGCTGTTAGTCCTTGAGTTCACTCTGGGCCATAAGTACAGAGGGTCTGCGCCATTATCATTTTTCCGTATGAGCAGGAAAACGGAATGGATCGGCTGGTGGGCTGTATTTGTTTCATTCGTCATCTCTACTTACTACGCAGTTATCATCGCGTGGGCAATGTCTTACAGTGTATTCGCGTTTAACCAAAGCTGGGGAGACGACACGCAAGGGTTCCTTTTTGGTGACTACCTGAAACTTGCAGAAGCGCCTGGACAAACAGGAAGTCTTGTTATGGGTGTATTTGTACCATTAATACTTGTGTGGGCCGTTACGCTGGGTGTGCTTTTCAAAGGGGTTAAAAAAGGTATTGAAGTCGCAAACAAAATCTTTATCCCTGCCCTTGTTGTCCTATTCTTGATCATCGTTGTGCGTGCAGTCACTTTACCGGGTGCACTGGATGGTTTGAATACATTCTTCAAACCGAATTTCGATTTGATCATGGAGCCAAGTGTATGGATGGCAGCATACGGTCAGATTTTCTTCAGTTTATCCATTGCATTCGCTATTATGATTACGTATTCAAGTTACCTTCCAAAGAAATCTGATGTTACAAACAATGCATTCATCACTGGTTTCAGTAACTCCGGATTTGAATTGCTGGCAGGTATCGGGGTTTTCGCAGCACTTGGCTTCATGGCTAATGCTCAAGGAGTTTCTGTTGAAGAAGTTGTAAGCGGCGGCGTCGGACTTGCGTTCGTTGTATTCCCGCAGATCATCAATGAATTCCCGGCTTTAAATGGATTGTTTGGATTCCTATTCTTCGCTTCATTAGTATTGGCCGGTTTGTCTTCCTTGATCTCAATTACAGAAACATATGTTGCAGGTTTATCTGAAAAGTTTGGTATCTCCCGTAACAAAGCAGTTGCATTCGGAGGCGGGGCAGCAGCTTTAATTTCCATCCTGTTTGCTACACAAGGTGGATTATTCTTCCTCGATGCAGCGGATTACTTCATCAACCAGTTTGGTGTAGCGTTCGTCGGCCTTGTCGAAGTAGTGGCAATTGCATGGTTCCTGCGCAAGCTAAACACATTCCAGGAGCATGCTAACCTGACTTCTGACCTCCGTCTTGGCGGCTGGTGGAAAGTTTGTCTTGGAGTAATCACACCAATCGTCCTTGGTTACATGATGTTTGGTTTATTCAAGAAGAATTTGTTCAAGGAGTTTGATACTGCTAACGGAAACTACGAAGGATATTCTGATGGCTTCATCTTATTCGGCGGTTGGTTTGTAGCAGGTTTCGCCATTCTTGCAGGGGTAGCTCTTATGTTCAAACGCTGGCATGCAAAAACAGAAGCTGAAAGTTATAAGGAGGTAAGCTAATATGACAGGCAGTGCTATTTTCATGATGATTCTTGGTATGATAATCATTTGGGGCGGCTTGGCAGGCAGCATCCTCAACGCAATAAAAAAATCAAAATAAGTAAAAAGAGCTCCTGGGATTTCCCGGAGCTCCTTTTTGTTATGGCAAGGTGAATTTGAGCCAGGCTCAACACTAGAAGGTACCTGGTATCAACAAACCCATCATCTTTTTTTCTGGCGTTCTTGTCTTTCCCATACTCTTAAATATGGATAGGGATCAAATGACCATTCTGTGTATCCGTTGTCTTTGTACATTCCATAATGAAGGTGTGGAGGGAATTTCCCCGATGTTCCGGGAGGTCCGTATCCGGAACTGCCGACACCTCCTATAAGCATACCCGGCTCAACGGTTTGACCGACTTCTAAGTCCTTTGCAAAGCCGCTTAGATGGGCAAAGTAGTGATAAGTATTATTGATATCACGTATTCCGATTCTCCAGCCTCCATAGCGGTTCCAGCCTTTCATTTCGATGATGCCGTAGCATGTAGACCTGACTGGCACTCCATAGTCGGCAAAGATATCTGTTCCTTCATGAATCCTTCTGCCACCCCAGCCCCGTGCGTCACCCCATGTATTTTTATAGCTGTAATTAAATCGCATTGGGAGAGGGAATGATTTTCCTCCAAGATCGAGATGGCCGTAAGTTTTATAAAGTTTGGCCTTGCCCATGATCATGCTGACGGTTTTATCCCGTTTGTAATAGTTCCACAAAGCAATCCTGAAATTATCTTTATCGATTCCATAATTCAGGATATGGTGAGCGAAAGCGGCCAAAACGTCCTCGTCATTATTGCGGTCGGCAATTCCATCGCTGTTACCATCGACACCGATTCCCTCAAAGAATGTAATCGTCTTGGGATTATTATCTTCCGGGTTAGGGTTCAGGGGACCTGCCCACTCGGATGCAGGAAAGTAGATCGAGATGGGATTCTCTGGTTTAGGTAAATCTTTCCTTGAAAAGCGGAGGCTGCGTTCGTATTGATCCACTGCAGCCAAGTAATACCAAGGAATCTGGGTTGCCGCCTCCATCTTCTTGAAAAGTTCCATCCTTTCCTGCAAATGTTCTTCTTCGCCGGCTGCCTGGGCATGTATGTCAAAGGAGCCTAGAAAAAAGCTGCATATAATAAGGGCGATAATTTTTTTAAACAAAATTAGTTCCACCTTTCCGTCGAGCCGTTTTTCGTAGTGAATTTTCCTATCCCGTATTGTTGTATAAAACAATTGCGCTCTTAGCTTAAACAAATGCAACTAACTTTCTGATGGAATTTCTGAAACTTCCCATCCTCACAGATTTTTTCACTTGTCTTCTAATGACGGAGTGAAGTTCGGGTGCCGGAAATGGAGATTAAAACCAGCAGAATCTGATTATCAATGTTAAGAAAAAGAGCGTTCCTTAAAGTCCTATCATTATTGTGTTACAGTCTTTCGTTTTCATAAATATCAATTAATGGTAATCCCCGAATCCAATGCTTGTCTTCCCTTTTTTAGTGTGATAAAGTGACTAAGGAACACGTTGTTTTACTTGTAATATTTTTTTACATATATCAGTTGCATTCGCTTTTATTAGCGTTTCACTCTGTTTGCATTAGACAGTGACTTCAATGAATGGAGATGAAATTATGAGTAAAAAAGAAGAGCATATCCGTAAGCCCGATTGGCTTAAAATTAAGCTGAATACGAACGATAATTATATGGGCCTTAAGAAAATGATGCGTGAGAAAAATCTTCATACTGTATGTGAAGAGGCACGCTGCCCGAATATTCATGAATGCTGGGGTACAAGAAGAACTGCCACATTCATGATCCTTGGTGACGTTTGTACGCGTGCATGCCGTTTCTGTGCTGTTAAAACGGGTCTTCCAAATGAATTGGATTTAGCTGAACCGGAGCGCGTGGCAGATTCAGTTCAATTGATGAACCTGAAGCACGTGGTTGTTACGGCTGTTGCCCGCGATGACTTGAAAGATGGCGGTTCTGCTGTATTTGCCGAGACAGTCAGAGCAATCCGCAGAAAAAATCCATTTACAACGATTGAAGTGCTTCCATCCGATATGGGCGGAGTGTTTGATAACATCAAAACGTTGATGGATGCCAAGCCGGATATCATGAACTACAATGTTGAAACGGTTCGCCGTTTAACTCCGAGAGTTAGGGCGCGCGCGACTTATGACCGTACACTGGAATTCCTTTCTCGTGCGAAGGACCTTCAGCCGGAAATTCCGACGAAGTCCAGCATCATGGTAGGCCTTGGCGAAACAAAAGAGGAAATCATTGAAACAATGGATGATCTGAGAGCTGCAAATGTAGATATCATGGCAATCGGTCAATACCTGCAGCCATCAAAAAAACATTTGAAAGTACAAAAATATTACCATCCGGATGAGTTTGCGGAGCTTCGCAAAATTGCGATGGAAAAAGGCTTCAGCCACTGTGAAGCTGGTCCGCTTGTCCGTTCTTCCTACCATGCAGACGAGCAGGTTAACGCTGCTGCGAAAGCTAAACAGGAAATGGGAGAAGCTCAAGTACAAAAAGCATAATTAGTATTGATGAGAAAGGACTGATCCCAGCCAGAAGGATCAGTCCTTTTATTAATCAGTCATATTGTCATGACCTGTATTGTCATATCGTTTTTGTCTGTCACGGTTGATGCGGTGAACATCATCTTCGCTCATTTCATCCATCTCATCGTACATTTCACCGTTGGCGTTTTCTCCTGCATCAATCTCCCGTCCTTGCGGTGAATCCTGGAGCATGAGGTTGATTGTATCATCAATGGCTGTGTTGACATTGGCCATATCTGTATCCATTGAAGCAAGGTTTTCGACGTTCTGCATCAAGCTAGGGTCGTCAGTCACATACACATGGTACCAGCGCGGAACGACGGATAATGCCGACTTCTTAACTTGGTCTGCCACTTCAAAACGAAGGTCTTTATCTTTCACATCGGTTTTATAAGCAACTAACACTTCTTCATCTGTCACAAGAGTGGATGCGTCCTCTACTTGTGGAATTGTGACGCTCATTTTGCTAATGGAGTCGGCAACTTTTTCTCGGTCTATTGTATACATATCATCAGTGGAAATGGCTCTTCCTTCAATAGGACTCTTCTGATGTCTTACATAGCCAAATTGTTCGCCCCGTGCATGTTCACTATTTTCCACTTCCCTGTAAATATCTTCATCTTCACCAATGTTAATGGAGTTACCGCTGTCATGAAAAATTTCATCGCCGTCAGAGGCAAGGTCATCCGCGCACCCTGCTCCCAAAAGTGAAAAGCTGATGACACCCGCTGCAAGTATTTTCTTATTCAATTTAAACACCTCCTCATTTGTTAGAATGACCAGGAGAATTGTATTTTTCTCTTAGTAATTAATGGACAATCAGTTATAATTTAAATGAGTGGTTTTTTAGTTGTTTTCTGCAGCACAGGTTAGGTGAACAGAAGTAAATCGATACCCTGCGCTTCAACATGAAAACAGCTTTGTATAAAAATGGAAATCGTTCGTTTATGAAAGAAGGTGAAGTAAAGATGGTTTGCGTCAATAATGTGTGTTATGAAGTAGTTGAGGAATTCCGGGATGGATTCAATGAGGAAGCCTTTCGTGCACGCTACAGTGATATTTTAAACAAATATGATTACATTCTCGGTGACTGGGGTTATGGTCAGCTTCGCCTGAAGGGATTCTTTGATGATCAAAATCAAAAGGCGACCTTTGATACTAAAATCACGACGATTAAAGATTATTTATTAGAATACTGCAATTTCGGATGTCCTTACTTTGTCGTCAAAAAGACAAAGTAATGACTTTATCCCTTTAAAGCACTAAGAGGGACTGTCCCTCACGGGTGTTGATTAGCTATATTTTTCCAATTGATTGACACAGACTTCCCCTTCGTTTAAAAAGCGATTTAATGGCACACCTTACCTCCACAGGCAGGGTGTGTGCCATATAACGACGGGTAAACTCAATGAAGGTGTAATTATATAAGATAGCCCACTCTTTTTTTGTCTCATTATAAATACTACGTAATATAAAATAACTGATAAGAGTGCCAAAAACTTGGCTATACACAGCGTTTGGGGAATTTCCGAATAGGTTGGAAAGGTCTAAATTTCCTTTTATCCAGCGGAAAAACAACTCGATTTGCCACCTAAGCTTGTAGATGTAAGCAATGTCTTCTGGCGACATCATCATAAGGTTCGTTGCCACTCTTATTTCATTTCCTTCGTTGTCCGTGAATGTAACTAGTCTAAAGCGAGTGTCTGTCTTTCGGGATTCTTTTCCGATAAGGGCTGTCACATCTTTTTTAATACGACCATATTCATCAAGTGGAACACTGTGTTCCGTCTCTTCCGAGAGGGAGAAGAAGTTTGCGACTCTAATCACAAAGAACTGTTCGTGTTCATGTAACTTTTGAAAATCTTTTGTGCGTGCATAGCCTCTATCAGCTGTGATGATGGAGAGAGGTTCTAAATTTTCATAGAGTTTGGGTGCTACCATGACATCGTGGTGTCGTCCAGTTGTCTGGACTACTTGAGTAGGTTGACTATCCTCTACATCAAATTTTGTATGCAGCCGAATCGCATGGCGGGTACGTGTATACCCCGCCCAGCTCATATCTGGGTGTTGGAAAGTAATGGTGGTGGAATCAACGGCAAATAGCTTAAAGGGTTTGAAAAGGGCTCGACGAACTCTACGTCCTAAGCGGTCTACAATACGGGAGAATAGTTCTTGAAGGATTTGATAAG
This sequence comes from Rossellomorea sedimentorum, assembly GCF_046237645.1. Taxonomy (GTDB): domain Bacteria; phylum Bacillota; class Bacilli; order Bacillales; family Bacillaceae_B; genus Rossellomorea; species Rossellomorea sedimentorum. Next base: position 3,535,506 of record NZ_CP143546.1, on the reverse strand, counting down.
GGACACTCTGAGCTTTTTTGGCAAGGGTAGAGTGATCTACGGAAGGTAAACTTTTTTCCTTTGGCAATTTCGTCTCGGCATCTCGAAAACCTTCCCATTTTTTCGCAGAGGAAATAATAAAAAAGTGTATCAAATCGTGGGCAGATAACTTCCTAGCTGTATCTTCATAGCCCCACTTCTCGCAAAGATTTGCCACTTCTTCATCTGTAATGATAGTTTGAAGAACCTCTGATAATTTGTTAAAGTTAGTCAATGAACCCACTCTCCTTTTTGGTTTTGTTAGAGGTAACAATCATTTTAAAGGAGAGTGGGTTTTTTTGTCTAATTATCTAGGTTGTTTTACATATTATGGTTAATCAACACCCGTGGACTGTCCCTCTTAGTGCTTTAACGTGGTAAAGCCGACAGATTCCCATAAAGGGATGCCGGCTTTTTTTATTTGTTTTCCTAATACGGGGGCTCTTCGTTCCGTTCCGGATCGGCATGAATAGGGTGCGATCCGGGGTCCTGCCTTGGGATATCCTGATGCAGGGATTTAAATTCATAGTTGAAAGCACTGTAGTAGCGCTGTCCTTCCCGCCAAGGAGTGGACTTATTTTCCACGGGTGTATATTTCCCTCGGGGTGCCCCGTATGGACCTTCGGGTGTTTGTTCAGGTACGATGAAATTTCTCATGGTTTCAACATTGGAGAAATCCGAGTAAACTTCTTCCTCTTTATCAAGGGTGCGTTTTTCCTTATTAAAAAACATATAGCCACCTCCGATATTTTTTAGTATGTGAAGAAGAAGGAATCTCATGCTGGTAGTATTATGGAGAGGAATTTTGCAGGAATATGTTACACTATAAGTTGAAAACTAAAACAGGCTGTCTTTTGCATTGATTGCCGCCGGGATAATAAAGCAACAATGGTCAAAAGAATGGTCCAGACAAAAGGCGAGGTGCTGCTGATGTATTTTGTTGACAGGGAAAAAATCGAGGAAATTCTACTATATATGGAAAAACAAATGGATTTGTTTCAATCCAGTGATGGTTGGAACACCCCAGTAGAGCAACTGGCGGTGGAACGGATTGCACACACTTTAATTGAGTCCATTCTGGACACAGGAAATGCAATGATAGATGGCTTTATCATGCGAGATCCGGGAAGTTATGAGGATATTATCGATATTCTACTGGACGAAAAAGTAATTACGGCAGAAATGGAACATAGCTTGAAAAACGTCATCGGCTTCCGAAAGATGGTCGTACAGGAGTATACACAAGTCGACCATGAAGCAGTTGAGAAAATCCTGACGGACAATATGGAATCTCTGCGCCTGTTTCCTGGACATATCAGAGAATACCTGACAAATGAACTAGGACCGGTTTCTGCATTCAGGAATTAGTCTCCCGCCAAGGATGGGGAAAGAGCTGTTCAGAGAGAAAAAACTTGTAACCAGGGGAAGAACCCAGCTCTTGGGATTTTTCCGAAAACAACAATCTATACGAGAACACCCTTATACAAACACAGAATTAACATAATATAGATGCTAATTATTGAATTGAGCATAGCTGGAGGTTACTATGAAAGATTATCAAGGATACTTAATCGATCTCGATGGAACGATGTACCGGGGCACAGAAAAAATTGAGGAAGCGGGGGACTTTGTGAACCGTCTGATTCAAAAAGGGCTGCCATACCTTTTCGTAACCAATAACTCCTCAGCGACGCCTGAGAAGGTTGCAGCGAAACTAAGGGACTTTGATATCCCTGCAGAACCGAACCAAGTGTTTACGACTTCCATGGCAACAGCCAACTTCATCTCTGAAAGAAAACAGGATGCAACTGCATATGTAATTGGGGAAGAAGGCATCAGGTCGGCATTGGAGGAAAAAGGGCTTCGGATCGTTGACGAGAAACCTGACTTCGTGGTGGTCGGGATCGATCGCAGTATCAATTATGAAAAACTGGCGCTGGCATGTCTTGGGGTGAGAAATGGCGCTACCTTTATTTCCACAAATGGAGATATTGCGATACCAACAGAAAGAGGATTGCTGCCTGGAAACGGATCACTGACGTCTGTTATTACGGTTTCCACACAAACACAACCAATTTTCATTGGAAAACCTGAATCCATCATCATGGAACAAGCCCAGGAAGTACTCGGCGTTCCGAAGGAGAAAACGCTGATGGTCGGGGATAATTACGACACGGACATCTTAGCTGGCATCAATGCAGGGCTTGATACGCTGCTTGTCCATACCGGCGTCACGACTAAAGAAATCCTGCGAGAGAAAGAAGTACAGCCGACGTATACTATCAACTCACTTGATGAGTGGGAAGTATAATCTGTAAGGTTGAGTGAGAGGAAGCGTTTTAAGGACATGAGAGGAGGAATTTATGCTCAAAAGTGTCTTGATGGAGAGTCTCAAGGAATCCAAAGAAAGAATTCATGCCCAAAAGTGTCTTGGCGGAAAGTTTTAAGGACATGAGAGGAAGAAATCAAGTGCAAAAGTGCCTTGAGGGAGAGTCTCAAGGACAAGAGAGGAAGAATTCATGCCCAAAAGTGCCTTGAGGGAGAGTCTCAAGGACAAGAGAGGAAGAATTCATGCCCAAAAGTGCCTTGAGGGAGAGTCTCAAGGACAAGAGAGGAAGAATTTATGCTTAAAAGTGTCTTTACGAAGCGTTTCAAGTACACGAAAGGAAAAATGCAGGCGCAAAAGTGTCTTGAGAAGGCTCGTCAAAGACATGAGGGGAAGAATTAAGACGCAATTTTGTCGTGAAAAGGATATCCCCAAAACGTTACATACAAAGCAGGGCTTATGCAAGATGCATGCCCCTTTGCAATTTATCAAAAATTAACAAAAAGGAAGGCTGCGGCCCTTCCTTTTTTATTATCTATTATATTTTAATCCTCTTCCTCATCATACCGGTGTGCCAGTCTGGAAGAGGCTGCGGCAGCAATGGCGCCGACAATGTCATCAAGGAAGGTATGGCATTTATCCGATGACTTATCATTTAATTTTGCGAGTATGCCCGGCTTCTGCTTATCAATATATCCATAATTGGTAAACCCGATGGATCCATACACATTCACGATGGAGAAGGCAAGAATTTCATCGACGCCATAGAGGCCTTCATCCACTTCAATTATGGATTGCAGGGGTTCTTCAAGCATGCCCTTTTCAGCGAGGCGGTCTAATTGAATCCCTGTAAGGATTGCATTTTGGACTTCGCGTTTTGAGAGTACTCTTTCAATGTTATTACGGCATTCTTCGATTCCCAGGTTAGGATGGTATTTTTTCTGCAGGAACAGGACAAGCTCGGCGATATCATCTATTTCGACACCGCGCTCATGCAGCCATCTGCGTGCCGTTTCTTCTGATAATTTCTTAGATTCTTTATCCTTCATCTCCGTCACCTTTTCCTCATTTTTTTTCATGCAAAAACTGAATGTCCATTCTGCCCCAAATGTTTTTCATTCACTTATCTATTATTGCCCCCAGCAGGTAAGTATACTAATATTCTGTAAAAAAATAGTGTGTACTTATAGTCTTATGAAACAAGCTCATTTTTTAGAAGTCCTTTATACTTTTTTGTCCCACCCAATTTCCCCTCATGAATGAGCCTTTTTCAATCATATACATAGGTAAAAGAATCATTTGGGGGAGAGTCTCATGGAGGATATTTTAACGAAGCATTATGGACTGCAGCCGGAACGGTCGTTCAAAGACGGTAGAGCACAAAGATATATGGCGGAAGGTTCCATATATACTATTGTCAACGTAACCAATCTGGAACAGGAAAACCTGGTGGAGCTTTATAACATTACAGAGCATATGAAAAAATACGGAGACCGCTATGTGTCTGCATTTGTTCCCACAGCGGAGGGGCGTTTCCTGGTGAGAGAAAAGGAACAGGATTATACTGTTTTGAAGAACGATCCTCACAGCAGGAATGCTGAGACGAAGCTGGGAAGAAAGCTTGCAAAATTTCACCAGCGGGGACGGGCCATTGAAGAGAAAATCACTCACATCAGCCGCATCGGCCAGTGGAAGTCTCTCTGGGAAAAAAGGATTGAACAAATGGAAAAAGCATATCAAATGGTCATCGAGAACCATCCGGGAGACGAGTTTGAAAGAATGTTCATTGATACTTGTCCTTATTATATTGGGCTGGCTGAAAATGCGGTTCAATATTTAGTAGATACAGAAATGGATGACAACCCGGTTTACGCAGATTCAGGGACTGTTTGCCATGAGCGCTTTTTAGAAGGGGTCTGGGGGAAGGAAGTCACTATACGTAATCCGTTTGACTGGGTATTTGACCATGGCGGGAGAGATATTGCTGAATTTGTCCGGGAAAGATATTTTATGAAACAGAACACCCATCAGCCGGACATTCGCCAGTTTATCCGTGATTATCAGTCAGTCTCCCCTCTATCCTCTTTTTCCTGGAGACTGGTTTTTGCGAGACTGTTATTTCCGCTGCATTACTTTGAAACCGTGGAGAACTACTATCTGGCGGAATCGGAAGGACAACAGTTGCAAATGGAGGAGAAATTGTACGGGTATTTGAATTCAACCCGTCATTACGAACAGTTCCTAGGCAGCTTTTTTGGAGTCGCTGAAGTGCCGGTGAAGTCTTACGGCATCCCTGGAGTTGCCTGGCTGGGTTGAAGCATGCTGCTTTCCAATCCCTTCTGATATTGCTAAAATATAGGGAAAAGAGCAATGATGCAGGGGGACTAGAAATGAAGCCATATGTTTATGTTACACGTAAACTGCCTAAAGAGGGTTTGACTTCTTTGGAGGAAAAATATGAAGTGGGTATGTGGGATGATGAGAATACAGCGGTCCCGCGTGAAATATTGCTTGAAAACGCAGGTAAGGCAGTGGGGATCCTGTCCATGTTGTCAGACCCAATCGACAGAGAGCTTTTAGCAAGTTCGCCGAATCTGAAAGTCGTCGCCAACCTGGCAGTGGGATATGACAACATTGACTTGGAAGCGGCAAATGAACAAGGGATTGTTGTCTGCAACACTCCGGATGTTCTGACAGATACAACAGCCGATCTCACTTTCGGTTTGATGATGGCTGCAGCCCGCCGCTTGATTGAGGCAGACAAATATGTAAGAGAAGGACAATGGAAAAGCTGGTCACCGCTCCTTATGGCAGGAACGGATATCCATCACAAAACGGTGGGGATCATTGGGATGGGGAGCATAGGTGAAGCGTTTGCCAAAAGGGCAAAAGGCTTTGACATGGACATCCTGTATCATAACCGCTCCAGAAAACCTGAAGCAGAAGAAATATTAGGGGCAAAATATGCAAGCCTTGAAGAGCTCCTGTCCGAGTCGGATTATGTAGTCTGCCTGGCACCATTAACTCCGGAAACGAAAGGACTCCTGCAGAAGGAACAATTCCAAATGATGAAAAACTCGGCCATTTTCATTAATGCTGCCAGGGGCCCGATTGTTAATGAAGCAGCATTATATCATGCCCTTGTAGAAGGTGAGATTGCGGCAGCGGGTCTTGATGTATTTGAGAAAGAACCGATTGATGAGAATCACCCTTTATTGTCCTTGGATAACGTCGTCGCCCTTCCGCATATCGGAAGTTCTTCGGTTGAAACAAGGATGGAGATGATGAAGCTTTGCGTCAGCAATATCCAAGCGGTTCTTGAAGGAGACAGACCAAAAACATTAGTGAACAAGGCTCTTTTCTAAAATTTTGTTGCTATTAAATATAAAGTTCAAGAGATATGGTCATAATTTACAGACATCACCCTGTTAAACAAGAAAGAAAAGAGCTAATCACCCTGTTCAGTTAGAAAAACCCTTATACCCGAAGGAAAAATCCGGCACTAAGGATTTTTCCGATAGCAACAATTTATACGGAAACAGCCTTGAACAAAGAGCGGCATAATTAAAAAAGGGGTGACCTGCTCATGGCAGTTCACCCGTTTGGCATATTTACGGCCAATAAACATCCCAAAAATCTTTCACATTAAAGAAAAAGGCAGACCTGGATTGGCAGGTCTGCCTTTTAAAATTAAAATACTTGTTCTACTTCAACGATTCCTGGAACTTCTTCCAGCAGCGCGCGCTCAATACCAGCTTTTAATGTAATAGTTGAACTCGGGCAGCTGCCGCAAGCACCAAGAAGACGAAGCTTTACAATGCCATCCTCAATATCGACCAATTCACAGTCCCCGCCATCGCGAAGCAAGAACGGACGTAATTTATCTAATACCTCTTGTACTTGAGGTACTAACTCTTGTTGTGTCATGTACAATCGACTCCTTTCCTTACCTTACTTTCTATTATAATAATATATGCTGAAAAAATCTATCAGTTGAGACGAATTCATGTGTTAAATTTTCCCTTGTAAAATGATAATGAAAGCGTTGTATTATAAAAAAGTACTTCCAAATGGCTATCTGGATACACCATTCAAATACTCTGGTCAGACCATAAGACGAATTCAGAATAAGGAGAAACATGGAATGATGAGTTCTTATTAAACTTTTCAGTTACGAATATTGTGGAAGTTTTGTAAAATAAGAGAAAGGAAGATAAAGGGGTGGAGTCATGGAGAGAAAAGAAGTGGAAATCCTCGTTTATGGAGCGGAGAAAGTCTGCGCAAGCTGCGTAAACTTGCCGACATCCAAGGAAACATATGAATGGCTGGATGCAGCGATAGCGAGAAAGTTTCCAGAACAGCCGTTTAAAATTAGATACGTAGATATATTCAATCCACCGGAAGAGGAGGAACTGCAGGAATTCGCTTCCCGTGTCATTGAGGAAGATATGTTTTATCCTGTCGTTTCCATCTTCGGAAAAGTGGTAGGAGAAGGAAATCCGAAGTTGAAAACGGTTTTTTCTGAGCTTGAAAAATACGGATACCAGGCTTGTTGATTTAGACCCGCATACCTTTTTAAGGTGTGACGGGTTTTTTTATTCGTTATGGCAGGGAATATGGAAGAATAATTTAATGCCTGTCCAATCGCAATAAAAACTTTATTCATTACGAGGGGGAACTCTGTAATCGAAAGAATTGCGTCAAACCGGCTAAAAAAGGTGATGCTCCCAAACAGCAAAAAACCAACGGCATCCAAGCCGTTGGTTTTCCTTTGTATCAGAATCAACCATTATGATATTTATACATCCAGAGGACACCGGATTTCAGCAGCCTTGCCACACGGCCCGTGATGGATCGCTCGTTCACAAGTCCAAAACCGTGTTTCTTACCAAGGGACCCAAGGATACCCTTCAGTTTGATGCGCGGAAGTTCTTCCGGAAGCTCTTCACCTTTCCAGCGTTTCAGCAGGACGGTGACGATTTGTTCTGCTTGTCCTTCTGCCAGCTGTGCACTTGGTGCCTGTGGAAGGCTTGCGCAGTCTCCGACTACATATACATGTTCATCTTCAGGGATGTTATGATATTTCGTCAGTACGACTCTGCCTTGCTTATCTTTTTCCACTTCCCAGTCCCGGACAATTTTATTTGGCTGGATGCCGGCTGTCCAGACGATGGCATCACAGTGGATGCTGTCTTCATGGTTATGGAGTGTATTCGGTTCAACTTTCGTGATATTGGAATTATTGACGATATCCACGTTGTTTTCTTCGAACCACTTGTGGACGTAGGAACTCAATCTTTCTGGGAATGTACCAAGAATCCTTGAGCCGCGGTCAAACAGCTTGATATTTAAGTCGGAGCGGCTTTCACGCAACTCACTAGCCAATTCAATTCCACTTAAGCCGGCACCCACAATTCCAACTACTGAACCTGCGGGCAGGTTGCAAAGGGCTTCATAAGTTTTCCGTGACTTCTCAATGGATTGAATGCTGTAAGTGAATTCATCTGCTCCTGGGACACCGTGATACTTATCTTCACAGCCAAGACCGATGACTAAATCATCATAGCTGACCGCTTCATCGCCGTTCAAATGAACAAGTTTACTGGATGCATCGATTTTTGTTACCTCACCGTATTTTACAGTAAGTCTTGAATGTTCCGGAAAATCCACACGGACATGCTGATCGGAGATGGTACCTGCGGCAAGCGCATAATACTCAGTTTTTAAACAATGATAAGGCACCCGGTCTATTAAGGTAATGGAAACATCATCAGGAAGCTGGTTGGGCAGCAGGCGAAGGAGCACCCGCATATTTCCGTACCCGCCACCGAGCAGGACTAAATTTTTCATAACGTAATTTCCCCTTTTGCACTTGAATGATGAACTCATTTCTATTTTCACTATGCTGAAAAGCCCGGCTGATTGACGATGCGGGGGAGATGCAAAGCTGGTGAAATGAGGAACAGGTTTAAGTAAGCACTTTCAATAGTGGACATATTTATCTATTATTCATATAAAATAAAACGTAATCACTAAAAAGTATATCGAAATAATAGATATTTCACAACAGAATTATGACAAATTCTTCACATAATATAGATTATTTGACAGGACCGCTGCTCAGTAAATTTTTCCATCCTATTGGCCGGTTTATTGACGATAAGTAAAGTGCAACTCGTTGACGTTATCCTTGAAAAAAGGTAGCATTATCATGTAGCAATAGCGAGGTGAAAAAAGTGAAACCAATTATTGAGTTTTGCATAAGCAATCTTGCAAGCGGGGCACAAAAAGCCCTCGAAGCTCTGGAAAGGGACCCTAACTTGGATGTAGTGGAATATGGCTGTTTGGGATACTGCGGAAAATGTGCATCATCCTTCTTTGCTCTTGTCAATGGGGATGTGGTACAGGGTGACAGTCCGGACGAACTTGTGGAAAATATTTATCAATTCTTAGAAGAAAATCCGATGTTTTAACTTATAAATCAACTTGGGACAGGCAGAAAAAATAACTTTTTTCTGCCTGTTTTTATTTATCCTTATTGGTGAATAATTCTTAGGGGAAAATACTAATTGCAAAGGAGAAGCAAACTATGTCATATTTTACCGGGCTTTTGCAAACCAACCTATATGTAAATGATATCAACACAGCGGCCATTTGGTACCAGGATACCTTGGGTCTTACAATTGCGGCGGATTACGGCACGACGGTCGTCCTGGCTTTCGGCGATTCCTCCTCTTATGATGGAGGAAAAAACGGTAAACCGGTCTTATGCCTGATCGAGAACAAGGAGATAAACCGAACCCATAATACCACACATCCGGTCCTTAGGATATCAAAGGAATACTGTGAAGGTTTGTATAATGAATTGAAAGAAAACAATGTAGAAGTAGAAGAAAACCCTTCTCACATAGGCCATTTTAAGTTCTATGATCCTGATGGCAATTTGCTGGAGGCATTTTATCCGGGGGTCTATGATTGAAAAAAGCTGGGGAGTCCCAGCTTTTATTTTGCCTTCTTATAATTTTCCCGTAAATCCTCCCATCGATTGCGTGCCATTTCGATAATCCTCGGTTCTTTCGTAAGCTTTTGCTGCTGGATGACCTTGGAGAAATATAGGGCAGATTGTGGGTATTTGCCGAGGCGGTAATATAGCTCTGCAATTAAATACAGAATCCTGGCGGTCGACATTTGAGTATCAAGTAAATCTTCTTGGCTGTAGGAAACACAGTAGGCCTCTACTGCCAAACTCAAAAACCGGCATTCTTGTTCTTGTTCTTCCATGGAACGGTACAGCCAGGCAGTCCGTAAATAAAGTCCAGCTTTTACGATGGGTTTCTCTCTTTTTACGCCGGCACTTAGAATGGCCAATTTATACGTTTTGATCCCTTCTTCACTTGTCCGCAGTTCCCCATAACTCTGTCCACTCCAATGAGCGGTGATATGCTTGTGAATTTCATTCCTGAGCACCGGACTCATAGACTTGGAAAAGCTGTCTGTAAAAGAGAAACCGCAATGAGGGCAAACATTCACATTATAGAAGAGAGGGTTCAAATCCTCTGTTAGGTAATTGGGGCAAAAATCCGTATCGTGTTGGTGAAATCTTATGAACCTGGAGCGGATCTTGGTTGTTTTAAAATCCCCATGACATGCAAAACACGTCAAACTGCGTTGATAATAAGGAGATATTTCAGTCATTTCTGGACGCTCCTATCTTAATAGGTAATATTACTTACATTATAAACTATTACAAGTAAAAAAGAACTAGTTAACTTCCATAAATTATCATATTTTAAAGCTGGCTGTTTTCGTATATAGGTTGCTAGTTGATGGAGGTCTTTCATTTCCACTTCGGGTGTGTGACTCCATGGAGCAGGAGGTGGCGATTTACCTGTTCGGAAAATGGTTAAGACTGAGCTCCTGAGTTGTGGTCCTGAAATATTCCTAACAGATGAAGCAACTTCGGAGCGGAGAATCAATCCGCTTTGCCAGCTATACGAGAACTAATAAAAGGAAGGATCCTGCCTGCTTTTTAACTGGTGAAAACAGCTTTTCCGCACTCGCCTATTTTTGCAGATTGGTTGAGGATGAAGGCAAAAAAGTATATACTGTACACTAAATAGTCATAAAATAAAGTGAGAAGATAGATGTAAAACACGGAATAATGGAGGTGAATCATATGTCAGATGTTGTAGTCATTACAGAAGCGGCAGCATTGCAAATCAAGGATATGATGAAACAGAATGAGGAAGAGGGAGCATTTATCCGCGTTTCCATTAAAGGCGGCGGCTGCAGCGGCCTTTCTTACGGGATGGGCTTTGAGCATGAAGCCGGTGAAAATGATGTCCAGCTTGAGCAGAATGGCATCAAAGTGTTGGTAAAGGAGCAGGACGCCCCAATCCTTAACGGAACGAAAATTGATTATAAACAGTCAATGATGGGCGGCGGTTTCACTATCGAAAATCCTAATGCCATCGCCAACTGTGGATGCGGATCTTCCTTCAGGACAGCGGCGAATGCCGGTACGCCTGAGAACTGCTGATCCTTCACATGAAAAAGCCCCTTTCGGAAATGTCCGATTTCCGAGAGGGGCTTATTTTTTATATCTTTTTCAACGCTTCACCAATAGGCATGTCACCATTCAGGATTTCAAAAGTTTTATGGTAGGTTTCCGGAGCGGTAAGACATGCAGTCAGCACATCCGCCACATCCTCACGGGTGATTCTTCCGCTTTTGTCCGTGATGGAAGAAGAAGCAATGATCTTTCCTGTCCTTTCACCATCCACAAGGGCGCCAGGACGTACGATGGTATAGTTCAATCCGCTCTCGACAAGGTGCTGGTCAGCTTTCCCTTTGGCTTCTAAGTAGTGCTGCAGGCCGTCTGGTCCAAGCGAAGGGGTGTCCGCCCCCATGGAACTCAGCATGATGAAGCGGTCCAAGCCTTTCTGTTTTGCATAATCAATGGCTTTTATGGCTCCCTCCTCATCAATGGCAGTGGTCTTGTCAGGGCCGGTCGCACTTCCTGAGCCAGCTGCAAAAATAACGGCATTCACTTCATCAAAAACATAAGAAAAATCCTCTTCCAAGTCTCCGACAAGCGGTTTAGCGCCAAGACCTTCCATTGTGTCGATCTGTTCTGCCTTGCGAATCATCGCTTTGGCGAAGTGCTGGCTGCTATTGACGAGGGAGGAAATAACATGTTTTCCTGTTTTTCCGTTAGCTCCAATAACGAGTACATTCATGGCAATCATCCTTTTTGCTTTAAAGATTTCTTACTAGATGCTCTACCCGTAAAAGCTGCGATTAAACGCTGTGGAGTCCACTCTACATAGAATGGCATTAGGGGTTTCTTTATTCTTAAGGCTTCAAGCTGATTTCCGCTCCAGGTGCACGACTCCGCGGGGCGGGCGGTGAGCCTCCTCGGCTTCGCCTGCGGGGTCTCACCTGTCCCGCTATTCCCGCAGGAGGTCGTTCACCCTCCGCTCCAATCACCATGGTTAATATTTTTGACAACTTAGCATTAATCTATCTATCAGTATTAGCTTTATCAAATCAATTAGCTTTATCAATACAAACGGAATATAAAAAGTGGACGAAAATCATGTTAGATTTTCGTCCACTAACTATCTTTCTTGATCAGCTGAACAAGGATGTACTATGAAGAGGCTGCACGCGGGCTTTTGGATCCATGTATGCTTTTGCGTTATTAACTGCCGTCGGCGCTTCGCCGAAACCGCTGGCAATCAGCTTAACTTTTCCTTCATAAGTGGATACGTCGCCTGCTGCATAGATACCTGGGATATTTGTTTCCATCTTGGAGTTTACCACGATGGAATTCTTTTGGATTTCCAAGCCCCAGTCTTTGATAGGTCCCAGGGAAGAGACGAAGCCGAAGTTGACGATAAGTTCATCAAGTTCGAGGGCTTCTTTTGCTTCTCCGCGAACTTCTTCCAGCATAAGCTGATTCACTTTTTCTCCGTCACCGATCACTTCGGTTGGGACGAAAGGTGTCTTGATTTCAACGGATGATTGGTGAAGCTGGTCCACACTGTGTTCATGTGCACGGAATTTGTCACGGCGGTGGACAAGCGTAACCTTTTCTGCAATCGGCTCAAGCATCAATGCCCAATCGACCGCTGAATCTCCTCCCCCGCAGATCACTACTTTTTTGCCGGCAAAGTATTGCATGTCATCTATGAAATAATGAAGATTTTTTCCTTCATATGTAGAAGATCCTTCCAATTCCAATCTTCTTGGCTGGAACGCACCGTTTCCGGCAGTGATGATGATGGTCTTGGAATAGTGGATTTCTTTATCCGTCGTTAATTTGAAGACGCCGTCGGCTTGCTTTTCGACATTTTCCACAGCTTGCTCAAGGCAGACCGTCTGCTCAAACTGTGCCATTTGCTCTTTTAGGTTATTTACGAGATCTTGTGCCTTTACTTTTGGGAATCCGGCTACGTCGTAGATGTATTTTTCAGGGTATAAGGTAGATAATTGTCCGCCCAGCTGAGGCAGGCTTTCAATGATTTTGACACTGGCTTTTCTCATACCGCCATAGAAAGCTGTGAACAGCCCTGTTGGACCTCCACCGATGATTGTAATATCATATACTTTTTGATCCTCTTTCAAGTGATATCCCTCCTGATTGTTTTGCAACTATAGTATCTATAATACCACATGAGCTCACTTCTTCACAAAATATGTATCAAAATTGCGAATTATCAGTATTATTGTTTCCGCTTTCATTTCTTGCTTCCAGCATAAGTGAAGTATCGTATTTATTCTAAATTTTCTAAAGTTTAATTCTTTAGGGTTATACCTTGAAAATCAAAAGTAAAAAGAATAATATGTAAGATAGGGCATATTGTTAAGATTTTATGACATTTTTCATCCTTTTTTGTTCTTCATCGTGAAATTTGTCACATACTTATTTATATTTCTTTATTTATTTTCATATTTCTTCAAATAAAAATCTTGCCTGCGGTGGATGCTAAACATAATTCATCGTAAATTCTAAGAAAAAGGTGGATGTGATTTCGTTGAGAAAGCCAAGAATAGTTGTATTAGGTGCTGGGTATGGCGGCCTGATGACAGTGACTCGCCTGCAAAAACAATTCAGTAAAGATCAAGCGGAAATCGTTCTTATCAACAAGAATGATTACCATTATGAAACAACATGGCTGCACGAGGCTTCCGCAGGAACGCTGCATCATGATAAAGTACGGTACGATATTAAAGATGTCATCGACGGCCACAAAGTGAACTTCATGCAAGCTACAGTGGAAGATATTAAAACAGATGCAAAGAAAGTGATCACTGACAATGGCGAAGTTGAATATGACTATCTTGTCATTGCACTTGGTGCGGTTTCAGAAACGTTCGGAATCAAAGGACTTCATGAACATGCCTTCATGATTGCCAACATCAATTCCGCCCGCCAGCTTCGTGAACATATCGAGTATCAATTCGCAACTTATAAAAACGAAGAAGATAAAAAAGACGAGCGTCTGACAATCGTAGTCGGCGGTGCCGGTTTTACAGGAATCGAGTTCCTTGGAGAGCTTGGTAACAGAATCCCTGAGCTTTGCAAAGAATACGATGTTGATTACAAGAAAGTCAGAATCGTATGTGTGGAAGCTGCACCAATGATCCTTCCTGGGTTTGATCCTGAGCTTGTTAAATATGCTCGCGCTAAACTGGAGAAAAAAGGCGTGGAATTCCGCATAGGTATGCCGCTTAAAGAAGCGACTGCAAACTCTGTCATCATCTCTAAAGGGGAAGACGAAGTGGAAGAAATCCAGGCAGGCACAATCGTTTGGGCTGCTGGTGTCCGCGGAAACCCTGTGATCGAAAAGTCAGGCATTGAGAATATGAGAGCCCGTGTAAAAGTAGAAAAAGACTTAAGAGCACCGGGCCACGACAACATCTTCATCATCGGGGACTGTTCATTGATGATCAACGAAGAGACAGACCGCCCGTATCCTCCGACAGCCCAGATTGCAATGCAGCAAGGTGAAACTTGTGCCCGCAATATCACGGCTTTGTTGAAAGGCAATGATGCACTGGAGCAGTTCACACCAGACATCAAAGGAACTGTATGTTCTTTAGGTGAAGACGATGCAATCGGTCTTGTGTTTGGCAAAAAACTCATGGGATCAAAAGCTTCATTCATGAAGAAAATGGTCGATAACCGCGCGCTTTACATGGTCGGCGGAGCAGGCCTGGTAATGAAAAAAGGTAAATTCAAGTTCTTTTAATAGATAAAAAAGCAGAGCGAATCACTCGTTCTGCTTTTTTTGTTTAGTTGACGTATTATTAAAAAAGTAAGCGTCTGGCTAATGGGTGATTAGAGAGAAAACACCGTAATAAAGAAAGAAAAGCCCTGGCTAGTAGGGTGATTAGAGGGGAAACACCGTAATAAAGAAAAGCCCTGGCTAGTAGGGTGATTAGAGAGAAAACACCGTAATATAGAAAGAAAAGTACTGGTTAATAGGTTGATTAAAGGGAAAACACCGTAATATAAAAAGAAATTAACTGGCTAATAGGGTGATTAGAGAGAAAACACCCTAATATAGAAAGAAAAGCCCTGGTTAGTAGGGTGATTAAAGAGAAAACACCGTAATATAAAAAGAAAGTCACTGGCTAATAGGGTGATTAGAGAGAAAACACCGTAATATAAAAAGAAAGTCACTGGCTAATAGGGTGATTAGAGAGAAAACACCGTAATATAAAAAGAAATTAACTGGCTAATAGGGTGATTAGAGAGAAAACACCCTAATATAGAAAGAAAAGCCCTGGTTAGTAGGGTGATTAAAGAGAAAACACCGTAATATAAAAAGAAAGTAACTGGCTAATAGGGTGATTAGAGAGAAAACACCGTAATATAGAAAGAAAAGTCCTGGTTAATAGGTTGATTAAAGAGAAAACACCGTAATATAAAAAGAAAGTCACTGGTTAATAGGTTGATTAGAGGGAAAACACCGTAATAAAGAAAGAAAAGCCCTGGTTAATAGGGTGATTAGAGAGAAAACACCGTAATATAAAAAGAAAGTCACTGGCTAATAGGGTGATTAGAGGGAAAACACCGTAATAAAGAAAGAAAAGCCTTGGTTAGTAGGGTGATTAGAGAGAAAACACTGTATTAGAGAAAGTCACTGGCTAATAAGGTGATCAGAGGAAACACACTATATTTAGTGAGCAACAGGATGATTAGTCCTTGTGATCAAAGATACTGACGGGCTAACAGGATACATAGCGTTTAAAAACAGTGTTATAGTGAGGAGAAAATCCCACTTACAAAGAGATCGGAGGAAACAGCGTGAAGCGGGGAAATGTGTGGCTTGCTGCTGCAGGTCTAATTGTGGATGAGAAGGGGCGCTGGCTGGTTGTAAAGAAGAAGTATGGCGGTCTTAAGGGAATGTGGTCTCTCCCTGCCGGCTTTGTTGATGAGGGGGAAACTCTGGAACAGGCGGCCCAGCGCGAGGTAAAAGAAGAAACCGGGTTGGACACGGATACCATGGGGATCATTGGGATCAGGTCCGGGGTGATTAAGGACAAGATCAGTGATAATATGGTTCTGTTTTTGATGAAACAGAAGGACCTGGCTCAAACAGCTGTCCCTTGTGAAGGTGAAATTGAGGAAGTAAAGTGGATGACCAAAGAAGAGCTTCAGGAAAATCAGAAAACATCGGTGATGATTCATGAGATGATTAAGTATGATTTCACCCTTCTTAAATCTGGATTGGATCCAATAGATCCAGGTGAGCAATTCGGATATACGAGTTATAATTTATTTTTTTAATTTTCTGAAATTTAAAGAAATAGCAAGATAACGGATGAAACAGATAAATGTATTCGCTTTCATGGCTGTACACGCGCTTTTTTGTCCCTTTTCTAAAAAATCAAAGGATGGTATATTATCAGAAATCAACAAAAACTTTTTAGAAAAGGGGAGATAAGGACGATGAGATCAACACTTGAAACAACAACAAAGAAATGTGCATATTGCTCAGGTAAAGGGTATTTCCAACTCGTTCTTGGCGGCTCTGAAACATGTCCTTGCTGCAGCGGCAGCGGTAAAAACAAATAATAATCAATAGCAATCATATTTATATTAGAGGACTGGCTGAGCTGGTCCTTTTTGTTTTGGATAGGCAGTAACCTCTCCGGCTTCACTTTATTCAAATATGTTGATTTTGTGAAGAACCTCCATTTCCCCCCAATGATTATTGACGGTGAATGAAACATTCAGTACACTAATCTTTAGTGTCAATGGAGGTGCTGCAGGAATGCAAATGGGAATTCCGGTTGTAATTATATCGATGTTATTATTTTTTGTTTTGTTTTTTGGTATTGGCTTTTTGCTGAACATGCTGCTGCGAATGACATGGATCATGGCAGTTATATATCCTCTTATCACCATCTTTATTGTGGATGATGTAAGGTTTATAGATTATTTTAGAAATTCTGGAGAGTCCTTCTCTGCCTTAGGCTCTAAGTTTGGTGCCCTGACAGCAGCTGACCTGCTGATCCTCTCCTGTGGACTGGCTGGTGCGATTGTATCCGGCATTACAATGAAGATACTTAGAAAAAAAGGATATCAGATGTTTTAGATCCAATTATATTTTTGACAACTCTTTGCTAATCGGCAAAGGGTTTTTTTGTTTTCAGGGCACACCTAGTTGAAGATTATTTAGTTATTAGGCTTTGTAAATTGCTGGCATTGATTTAGGGCTAAAAGATAAATGATATAGCTTCAAATGTACTATCGTATTCGATTGGAACGGAAGGCGTGCGACCTCCTGAGGGAATAGCGGGACGTCTAGTTCCAGCGCCAAGCCCCTCGGGGTCAAATAACCCTGAGAGAATAAAAAGAAAGGTCGCCTTATTTTCTCTCAGGAACATTTGCCTGTCGGGGCTGAACAAGGCGCTTCCACTTTTGATGACAGGTGCGACCTAGTTTACGTACCCACCGGAACGTAAACCAAGGTTACGTTCCCACTGGAACCTAACCCCACAGGCGCAGCCGATAAACATTATTCTTTAACTCATCCTATTATTAATCACAAACACTCCCTCCCTGCCAACACTGGCTTTACTATTCAGAAACTTAAAACTATTAGACTTTTTAACTAATTCCTGAATATATTTTTGTCTTTTGGGAAAGTAATAGGGATGGGAGGAGTGATTGTTACATGAAAAATTTTAAAAAATGGTCTAAGAGGTTCTTCATGGCCATCTTATTTACAGCAGCCTTGTTTGTCACATTCCAATCAATTTCCGGGATCAAGGCACAATCTTATTCCGGCTGGCTGTCAGATCAAATAGAAAATAAACAAGAAAAAGTATCGAAAGAGCATTCATATAAGAAGTTATCGTTGAAAGAAAAGTTTTTAAAAAGGGCAAAAAGCTTACGCACGCTGATTGCTGCGACTGAACCGGTAGTAGCGAAGCCTAAGTCATTGGAACATGCGATTGATTGGTCGCAATATCCGAAGTCAAATGTAACTGCTACTGGATATACTGCAGGAATTGAGTCCACTGGAAAACTTCCGAGTGATCCGGCTTATGGCATTACATATTCAGGAGTAAAAGTGAAGAGAGATTTATATTCAACGGTGGCAGCCGATCCTGATGTATTCCCGATTGGCACCATCCTGTTTATCCCCGGGTATGGGTACGGAGTGGTTGCCGATACAGGAAGTGCCATCAAGGGTCATAAACTGGACTTGTATTATGAAACAGTAGATGAGGTATACGAACACTGGGGTAAAAAAGAGCTGGAGGTATATATCGTCACTAAGGGAACAGGAAAACTGACGGAAGAGGAACTTACAGCTCTTAATGAAAATGAAAGCATGCAAGTATTCAGGCAGCAGTATATCCAGAAGATAGAAGAGTAATGAAAGAGGAAGGGCCAGGCAGTGGCTCTTCCTCTTTTTGTTAGGCTTTTATTTAATTGGTGCGGCTGGATCCAGGGGGTGGGAACTGGACGTCACCTTAATCCTGCAGGAAATCGTACACTACGCTCCCATCAGCCATTCGTAAAAAACATCGAGAAATGTTAGTGTGAACAGACATAATCTTTTAGCGAACAGCCTTCTGTTTTAAGTAGTTAGTTCAATAAGGTCATACTGATCAGGATGCAGGATTTTGCCAAGCTTCAATGCGCCTTGAAGCAATCTTGGGGAAGGCCTGCAGTACAGTTCTTCTTCAAGTATGAGGATGCGATTATTGATGACGGCCTCCAAATTGTTCCAGCCGGTTCTTTTTGTGACTACTTTGGGGTTCACTTTTTCACGCCTGACCCCGACCCATGCAAGGCAAATGTAATCAGGGTTTCTTTTATAAACATCTTCCCAGTCCGTCTGGATGCTGGCAAGGTCAACATCTCTATATACATTATTGGCCCCTGCAAGCCTGCTTAATTCTGTGAGCCAATTTATTTTTCCAGGAGTAAAAACGGGCTTTGGCCACCACTCCCAGTATAGCTCTGGAGAATAGCTTGCTTGCTTTGCCGCTTCTTTCAACCTATTGATGTTTGCCTTGAACTCTTTTTCCATTTCAATTGCTTTTTCCTCAACACCGCAGGCTTTTCCGACGGTCAGCAGGTCTTCTGCGATGTCTTCAAAGCTTTGCGGGTTGGTGACAATATAGGGAAGTTTTCTTTTTTTTAGCTCTTCAATATTTTTTTCCATGCCCGGCACGCTTAAAGAAGCAAGAATCAGATCCGGCTGAAGGGTTTCAACCTTATCCATATCAATGCTGAGGTCGGGACCAAGCTTTGGCAGGGAATGGACTTCTTCTGGATAGTCGGAAAAGTCATCAACCCCTACAAGGGAAGAGGTCAACCCCAGGTACTCAACGACTTCTGTATTGCTGGGACAAATGGAAATGATCCTCATGGTAGGTCCCCCTATTCATTACTAAAGAGTGTAGTAAATAACTAATGTCAACAGTATGCCGGAAAGGCCTCCGAAGAAGACTTCGATCGGTTTATGTCCGAGCAGCTCTTTCAATTCTTTTCGTTTTTCTTCTTCGGGTTTCTTCTGCCAGCCCTTCGCCTCTCCTACAAACCTTTGAAAGTCTCCGACCAATCTGTTCAGGACGATTGCCTGCTCACCAGCCTGGCGTCTGACCCCGGTCGCATCAAACATTGTGATAATGGCAAAAATGGCGGACACCGCAAAAATAGGAGAGTCAAGGCCGGTTTCAAGAGCAACTCCGGTTGATAACGCTGTAACAGCAGCTGAGTGTGAGCTTGGCATCCCTCCAGTAGATGTGAGCAATGACCAGTCGAGCTTTCTCGTGGCCATGAATTGAATAGGCACTTTGATGAACTGGGCGAAAAAGATTCCAAATAAAGACGCCCAAAGCGGGAAGTTTGTAAGTAGTTCCATTGCTGTCTCAAAACATCCTTTCTCATGATTATTTGTGGTAATAGTCCAGTTGCAGCGGCCAGCGCCCAGTGGATCTTCGTTCTCCTTTCCGATAAGTTAACATCAACTGTCTACGTTCGTTGTGTTTCCTATATCTCATGCAGAATCCCTTCCATCCATAAGGTTCTAAGCGGCCGCTTGCATTTTTTACTCATTTTCCCGTTCTGATATATAAAATGTATTCCCAATTATACCATAGAAAATCATGGTAATAGAAATCATTCACTTAATTGGTTTCTGTGGATTGCTCTCATTCGAAATATACCAAAAACTTTTATATAATTATCTTTGGAGGTGTTTTAAATGAAATTTACAGTTGAGAATACAGGCTTTTATAACAATGAACAAGAATGCTTGCTGGTGGGACTGTTTAATGCTCCTGAGTTTACAGGAGAGCTTGCAGAACTGGATGCGAAATTTGATGGGCAATTGACTGAATTAGTAAAGGCAGGAGATCTTTCTTCTAAGCTGAAAGCTGTTTCCAAAGTACATACTTTCGGTAAAATCCCTTCAAAGCGTCTTGTCTTCGTAGGACTTGGAAAAGCGAAGGACCTTTCATTCGACGATTTAAGAGAAGCCATTGGTGCGGCTTCTAAAGGAATCCAGGAAATGAAAATCTCTTCTTTCGCCGTAGCGTTGGACACGCTCGCTACCGATCAGCTTGATGCCTCTGATGCGGCGCATGCTGTCAGTGAAGCATTCACGATGGCGACATACCGATTCCCTGGCTATAAACATAAAGGCAATGTCCCGGAGACCTTCATCAACAGTCTGACTGCCTATTCAAAGGAAGACAGTGCTGAAATTGAAGCGGCCCTTCAGGTCGGTTATGCACATGGCAGAGGAGTGAATTCTGCCCGCGCATTGGTTAATGCACCGGGTAATATCCTGACATCTTCAAAACTTGCGGACTATGCCGCTGAAATCGGAAAAAAATATGAATTTGAAGTTGAAATTCTAGATAAAGAAGAGATGGAGAAGCTGGGTATGGGTGCCCTGCTGGCGGTCAACCAAGGATCTGTCGAGCCGCCGAAGATGATTGTCCTTAAATACCAGGGCAGAGATGAATGGAACGATGTCATCGGTCTTGTCGGTAAAGGAATAACCTTCGATACCGGCGGATACTCCCTGAAACCGAAAGACGGCATTGTCGGGATGAAAACGGATATGGGCGGAGCTGCTGCCGTTCTTGGGGCGATGGAAATCATCGGTGAATTGAAACCAGAACAGAACGTGGTTGCCGTCATTCCTTCCACAGACAACATGGTTAGTGGAAACGCCTTTAAGCCTGATGATGTCATCACGGCGATGAGCGGGAAGACCATTGAAGTGCTGAACACCGATGCAGAAGGAAGGCTTGCCCTTGCTGACGGCATGACATATGCCAAGCATCATGGAGCAAACTATTTAATCGATGTCGCCACATTGACAGGCGGTGTGATAATCGCATTGGGCAACGATAAGACAGGTGCGATGACCAATGATGAAGCTTTCTTCGAGCAAGTTCTTGAAGCCTCCTCAGAAGCGGGAGAGTTCATTTGGAGACTGCCTTATACCGAGAACGATAAGAAAAGGGTCAGAAGCAGCAAAATTGCTGACTTGAACAATTCTCCAGGAAGAGAAGGACACGCCATCATGGGTGGTGCCTTCGTAGGAGAGTTTGCTGAAGGAACTCCATGGGTTCACCTTGATATTGCCGGAACTGCTACATCCAAAACAGATTATGATCTTGGACCTGCAGGAGCCACGGGCGCTATGGCGCGTACACTTGCCCTTCTTGTTGAACGCTTTGAGCCGACAGAAAAATAATTATTATGAGAAGCTTGCCTCTTGGGGCAGGCTTTTTTTATTTAGTTGGAACTGAGGAGAGAGGTTGTTAATAGAAAGCTTAAGAAATTGTTTATAGAATCCCGTGACTTGTTTATGGACCAAGAAAGTTGTTAATAGAGCCCTCGAACTTGTTAATAGACCAAAGAAAGTTGTTTATAGCAAACAGGTCGTTGGTAGATGTTTGAGGTTTAGATACTCAATTTGATCACTTTGAGCGTTAAAGTCATTAGAACTCACCAGGCGACCAACCTGCCAAAAGGATTTTAGCGCCGACTGTTTACTGAATCAAAAATATTGTGGCTAAATCCCTATGGTATCCCTTTTAAAGCACACTTAAATCTGAGGAAAAAATTAGAATTCAATATTATAGTATTTTAGCAGACTAAAGCATTGACAGCAGCAAAACCATCTGATAGATTAATAAAGGTATTTTAACTCTCTACCGATTTAGCGTACTAAAGCGAAGTCGATATACGTATTTGAAAGGGGAATTTCATCATGAATGCAGTCATCATAGCTGTCCTGGTCATGCTTATTCTCAGCTTGTTCCGTGTGAATGTCGTATTTGCATTGATTGCCGGAGCACTGGCGGGCGGACTGACAGGCGGCTTAGGAATAAATGAAACGGTTAGTGTATTTACAGAAGGTTTAGGCGGAGGAGCAAATATTGCTATCAGTTATGCTCTGCTTGGAGGATTTGCAGTCGCGATTTCCTATACGGGGATTCCAAATCTGCTTGTGGATTTTGTGATCCGGTTGGTAGGAAGGGAAAGGGATTCAAGGAGAAAAGCCCTGTCTAAAGCCCTTATTGTTTTTTCTATCTTATTAATGGCTTGTTTCTCTCAGAATCTGATTCCAATCCATATTGCTTTTATTCCTATCCTGGTGCCGCCATTATTGAAAGTGATGGTGGAGCTTGAAATCGATCGGAGACTGATCGCCTCGGTGCTGACATTTGGCCTTACAGCTCCTTACATTTTACTGCCGTACGGGTTTGGTTTCATGTTCCATGAAATCATTGCACAGAACATGGAATCCAGCGGACTTGCCGTTTCTATGGCGGATATTCCAAAAGCTATGCTTCTTCCGACAGCAGGCCTGGTCGTTGGTTTGTTGATTGCTGTCTTCTTCAGTTATCGAAAACCACGACAGTATAAGAAAGTTACGGAACAAAAAGCAGAAACAGAAACAGAAACCATTTATTCAAAGAAAGCGATACTTTTTGCAGTCATTTCAATCATTGCAGCACTTTATGTACAGCTCGCACTTGGTTCCATGATCTTTGGTGCATTAGCCGGTTTAGCCATCCTGTATCTTTCAGGCTCGGTCAAATGGACAGATGCAGACGGAGTACTGACTGAAGGTATGAAAATGATGGCTTTCATTGGATTTGTAATGATTGCCGCCAACGGTTTTGCAGCAGTAGTTAAGGCAACAGGTCATGTAGACACGCTGGTGGAAGCCACTTCTAATATAATCGGTGGAAACCAGTCTCTTGCAGCCTTGCTGATGTTGCTTGTCGGGCTTCTTGTCACCATGGGTATCGGTTCATCATTTGCAACGATTCCCATTATTGCGGCTATTTTCGTTCCACTTGCACTAGAGCTTGGATTCAGTCCGCTCGCGACAGTCGCTATCGTAGGTACAGCAGGAGCTCTTGGAGATGCGGGTTCACCAGCTTCCGACTCGACTCTTGGACCGACAGCCGGTCTGAATGCAGACGGCCAGCACAACCACATTTGGGATACATGTGTGCCGACATTCCTGCACTTCAACATCCCACTGATCATTTTTGGCTGGATTGCAGCGATAATTTTATAATAGAATGGGCGCTTCCCCTTGGGAGTGCCCATTTTTAATGATAGCTGCCTGGATTAACGCAACTTATTAGGAGTATGCCCAGGCCGTTGAACTCTTGTTTGCATACATAGATAATAAGCCTTAAATATAGAAGGAGGTATGCAGACATGAATGATCCGCGATTTCTCTTCAGAAATCCGCAATATGGAAGCAGATTCGGCTTTGGTTTCGGCCTTCCTTTTCTGGGAGGTCTGCTCGGCGGTGTAATCGGAGGGGCGCTGGTGAGACCACCTTACTATTACAGACCACCGTTTTATGGATATGGATACGGTTACGGCTACGGATATCCTTACCCTTACCCTGGATACAAACCTTACCCGTATTATTAAAAAACACGCGCTGTACTTTAGGCAAAAATAAAAATGCTGTTGAAGTCAAATTCAACAGCATTTTTTATTGAATTCGAGCAGAGTCAGGCACATTACTTCCATCTAAGTATGATGGTTAAATGACAGCAATCGATATTAGCCGTCTTATTATTAAACATGAGGGTGAACCCATCCGGATTAAATTTAATTCCGGGTGTACTGCTGACGCCGGTGTCTTTTATCAAGGAGTTTAGTTCTTCCATGTGTGATTTCTGAGCGGCCTCCATCAATTTTGCTGCAAAATCCCTTGATTGAGAAACCTGATTCATAATCAATTGGGCATCATCCAATAGTGGTTTTGTTTTATCTGCAGACTCCATGAACTGTTTTGGTTGTACCGGAGGGTAATCATATGGGTGCCGATGTACTGCATAATAAGGGTTGATTGGCGGCCATCTCGGTGTTTGCGGACGCTGTATCGGTGTATAGAAGGGATGATACCTATGCATATTTTGACCCCTTTCTTTTGGACATAAGCCTGAGAAATTGGATTTCCTTATCGTTTCCTGTTCATAAAAAACTATATGCGCCATGGTTTTCTCATATTCATGAAGTGATAACACGAATTGTCATCATAACACTTACCTTATAAAAACGCTGTGTTCGTATAGAATGTTGCTATCGGAAAAATCCAAAGGGCCGGATTTCTCCCTCGGGTACAAGGGCTTATCTAACTGAACAGGGTGAATTGCTCATTTCTTTATTGTTCACCAGGATAATTCCTGTGAAATATGGCAAATTCTCTTGAACTTCATAGTGACAAGGTACAAAATTTTAGAAAAGAGCCTAGAAAAAAGGATTTTGGGGTCCCGGTCGAGAAAGGTAGCTTATGAATCAATTGAAGAGGTGATCCTATTGAATAATGAAAATACGCTGATCAGCGCATTGGGAATGGAATTCATTGAACGTGGAAAGGGCAAAGTGGTGGCTACGATGCCTGTTGATGAAAGGACGAGACAGCCGTTTGGATACTTACATGGAGGAGCTTCCGTCGCTCTTGCAGAGACCGTCGCGAGTGTCGGGGCAGTGGAACTGATTGATTTGGAAAAAGAAATCTGCTTCGGGCTTGAAATCAATGCCAACCACATCAAAGCTAAAAAAGACGGTATCGTGACAGCGACCGCAACAGTCATTCATCAGGGGAAAAGCACGATGGTATGGGATATCCGCATTACCGATGAAGAACACAGCTTGATCTGTGTTTCCCGCTGTACCATGGCCGTGGTGCCTAAAAAGTAATACTCTCGTACCTTAAAGCGGTGTAGGGATTGTCCCTATGCCGTTTTTATGTTTTAAAGGTATGTTTACCTTTCTTTCGAGAGGGAATTTTATTAGAAAGTATGTGAAGGGAGAGGATTGTATGCCTTGGTCAAAGAGCGATTATCCTGCTTCGTGGAAAAACCTATCCTCTGATGTTCGCAGCAAAGCGATTGAAATTGGCAATGCTCTGCTTCGCGAAGGATACGAAGAAGGAAGAGCGATTGCTATAGCGACAGACCGCGCGGAGAAATATGTAGACGGCGATTCTGAGAACAAGCCGGAATTTCACGTGCAGTCCAATGGTGACGGGTGGGAACTCACCAAGGAAGACAGCGATAAAGCAATATATACGGAAGATACAAAAAAGGATTTACTCGATAAAGCCAAACCTTATGTGAATGACCATGATGGGATTCTTGTCGTCCATAATGGAGACGGGGAAGTTTCTGACAGGTTATACGATAATTAATCTGAAAAGAGGACTGCAGCACCGGCGTGTATGGTGCTGGGCAGTCCTTTTTCTGTTTGTCTTTCAAGAGCTGGAGGATTATGCCTAGAAAAGGCTTCTAACCAAGCTCTAGAGACACTTTTAAGGTCAGGTAAGCTGGAAAGTTGCCTCTAGCCGGCCTCTAGAGACACTTTGAGGAGTAAATCAATCGAGAAACTGCCTCTAGAAGTTTTCTAGAGACACTTTATGGGGCAACTCAACAAAGAAATTGCCTCTAGCCGGTCTCTAGAGACACTTTTAAGGTCATACCATCCGAGAAATGGCCTCTAAAAAGGCTTAGAGATTTATTTTAGCCGAATCAGCTGGAAAAATGACTCAAGTCAGTTTCGTTGTCACCTCCACACCGGGAAACATTGACGTACCTCTCTCAAAGTGTCTTGTCTGTTTCACAAGACAAAAAAAGACTGCAGGACCGGATAAATCTCCGGCATCTGCAGTCTTTTTGTTTGTTCAGTTAAAGGCTCAGCGGCTAGTGGCATGCAGGGACCCAACAATCCGTACATCGTTGAACGGCCGCCTCCGCTTTTATGAGTTCATGTTCTTTTTTTCGTACTTCTGCTTCCCTTTTAAATCATCACGAACACTTTTTTCCCAAAGGGGTACACCACTGTTATAGGCAGCCCTTGAAATCAAATGCCCTGCAACCGGAGCCGTGATGAAGATAAAGATGATTCCGAGAATCAGTCTTGAGTTGAAATGTCCTTCTTCCAAAAAGAAAAATAGGAAGGTGGCGAGTAAAATGCACATCACTCCAAGTGTGGCACTTTTGGAAGCTGCATGGTTGCGTGTATAGACATCCGGAAGGCGGATCAGGCCGAAAGCTGTGACAAGGGTAAGGAATGAGCCGACGATAAGGAAAAATCCAATAAGGAATCTAATGATTTCGGTCATGCTCGATAATCTCCCCTTTCTCTAAGAATTTCGAGAAGGCCACT
This sequence comes from Rossellomorea sedimentorum, assembly GCF_046237645.1. Classification (GTDB taxonomy): domain Bacteria; phylum Bacillota; class Bacilli; order Bacillales; family Bacillaceae_B; genus Rossellomorea; species Rossellomorea sedimentorum. The sequence goes on along the minus strand of NZ_CP143546.1, from coordinate 3,508,963 downwards.
GTCCCGATAAAGGCGAGAATCCCGATCAGCAAAATGACTTCCAGGAATGATTTTGAATGCAGCACCATTGATACCAGGGCGATAATGGCAATCAAGTTGACCCCGAGCGCATCCAAGGCTACGACTCTGTCTGGGGTTGTCGGGCCGACGATCACCCGGTAAATAAGTCCAACCATTGATATGGAAACGGCAAGCAGTGAAATTTGAATGATGATATCAAGCATCAGCGGCTCACCTCCATAATGGCTTTTTCAAACGTATTTTTGATATCACTTACGGCCTCATCGACATCAGGGATATCAATGGTGTGGATATATAGGATTTTATTATCATAAGAAATATCCACAACCAGTGTACCCGGCGTCAATGTAATCAAGTTGGCCAACAAGGTAATCTCCCAATCCGTTTTGAGCTCTGTTGGCAGCTCGAAAATTCCCGGTTTGATATCCAGCTTGGGTTTTAATATCGTTTTTAAGACGGATATATTTGACAGAATCAGTTCTTTCAAGAATAAGAGCAGTAAGCTGAACACTGCAATCACACGCCCAAGATAAAAGCGGGAGGTAAAGAACCTTCTGAATGCAAACGTAATAATCAATCCGAGAATGTATCCAATGATAAAGGATGTTGAAGTAAAGGATACTTGTAAAAACATCCAAAGAAAAGCGAGAAAGAAATTCAATAAAATTTGAAAGGCCATTCTACATTACTCCTTTAGTACTGCTTGTATATAGATTGCCGGATCTGCCAGTGTCTCTGCCGCCTGAGAGATGAGCGGCCGGACAGCTTCGGCACCTACTCCATAACTCACTGCAAGGATGACGAGGAAGGCCGCGGAGCCCCATAAATAAAAGGCGTTCTGCTTGTTTCTTCCGTCATATTCCTTGGGCACTCCCCATATTCCGTTCAAGAAAATCTTGATGACCGAATACAGCACAAACAGACTGGAGAGAAGAATAAAGCCTCCGCCTATATAAGCTTCTGCTGCAAAGCTTCCTCTTACTAACAGGACTTTACCGATAAAACCGCTGAAAGGCGGAATCCCGGCAAGCGTCAGAGTGGCAATCAGGAATGTCCAGCCAAGCCATGGGTAATCTTTTATCAGGCCGCCCATCTTGCGCAGGTTGCTGGTGCCGGTAATGGCAATCATGACGCCTACAAGCAGGAACAATGCGGCTTTGATGATCATGTCATGAATCAAGTAATAGACCGAACCTTCAAGAGACTCAGGCGACATGACGGAAACGCCGAATAGAATGACACCAACTGCAATGATGATATTGTAAATGAGGATCTTTTTGACATCCCAGTATGCGATGGCGCCGATACATCCCACAATGATGGTGATGACTGCGAGCCAGGCAAGAATGGTATGTGTATACCCTGTATCATGATAAAAGAACAGAGTATAGGTCCTCATGATCGAGTAGACCCCGACTTTCGTCAATAATGCACCGAATAATGCCAGAACGGGTGTAGGTGGTGCATAGTAGGACCCTGGAAGCCAGAAGTACAATGGAAAAATGGCTCCCTTAAGCCCATAGACGACAAGGAACATAACGGCAATGACCGTCAGGATTCCCGGCTGGTTGACTTCCGCTATTTTTACAGAAATATCGGCCATGTTGAGAGTGCCTAACACAGAGTATAGATAGGCAACCATTACAACGAATAATGCCGACGAAATAATATTTACAAGAATATATTTGATTGATTCTCTAAGCTGAACCTTTGTCCCTCCAAGGACGAGAAGCACATAGGATGACATCAGCATCACTTCAAAAAATACAAACAGGTTGAATATATCACCTGTCGTGAAAGCCCCATTTACCCCAACCAGCAGGAACTGGACGACAGGGTAATAGTAGAATCTTTCTCTGTCTCTGCCGATTGAACGGAAAGAATAGAGAAGGACAAAAAAGGTGATGATGCTTGTTGTTGTTACAAGAAGGGCAGACAGCATATCGGAAACCATCGTGATTCCGAATGGGGCCTTCCAGCTTCCAAGGTCGACCGTCTGTATTCCTTCTTTATGAACAACAGTCACCAAAACGATGGAGGCTGCAACCGTTCCTGCTGTTGCTATGGCCCCTATCCATTTTTGTATAGTGATGTTCTTGCCAAAAAACATTAGTATAATCGCTGCAAATAAAGGGATTAAAATTGGTAATATCGGTAAATTAATCATTTCCTTCGTTTCCTCTCATTTGATCCACATTATCAGTCCCAAGTTCCTGATAGGCACGATAGGCCAATACAAGGAAAAAAGAGGTGACGCCGAAACTGATAACGATTGCCGTCAATATTAAAGCCTGCGGCAAGGGATCGGCATATTCGGCTGCGTGCTCACCTAAAAGAGGTGGTGCACCTGCTTTCAGACCGCTGATGGAAAGGAGCAACAGATGAGCTCCGTGACTAAGCAGTGCTGTCCCGATGATAATGCGCAGTAAACTTTTAGAAAGCATCAAATAAACAGCACTCGTAAATAAGATGCCAATGACTACGGCCATTAAAATTTCCATTATTCGCTCACTCCAATCGTCTGAATAATGGTCATCGTTATTCCGATAACAACTAGATAAACACCAGTATCAAAAATCACGGCAGTATGCAGTGACGTTTTCCCGAGCAGTGGGAGGTAGAAGTAGTCATAAGCATGGGTCAGGAATGGGACATCAAATAATAATGCCCCTGCCCCTGTACCGACTGCAAGCAGCAAACCTATCGCTGTCAGCAGTTTATAATCTATAGGGAGGATGGTGCTGACGGTTTTGATGTCATAGGCAAGGAGCAGCAGTACAAGCGCGCCTGATGTCATCAATCCGCCTATGAATCCTCCGCCGGGGGTGTAATGCCCCGCAAAGAAAAGCTGAATTGAGAACAAAATAATGATGAAACTCACTACTGTAGTAACCGTTTGGAGGATTACATCGTTGGTTTTCATTCTTCTCTCCCCCTTGTCATCCTCAACTTGATCATCGCAAAGATGCCTAATGCAGCGATAGCGAGAACGCAGATTTCAAATAACGTATCAAATCCGCGGAAGTCAACGAGGATTACGTTAACCATATTCTTTCCTGCAGCTTCTTCATAAACATTTTCAATATAGTACTCCGAGATCGAACTTGACAGCTTAGAGCTGTATGAAGCAATGGTGATCAGTGTCACAACCAACCCGACCCCGATTGCGATCAGTGCATTACCGAGCTTGAAGCTCATTCTTTCTTCATGCCTGCTTAAAGGAGGCAGATGATAGAAGCACAGCAAGAAAAGCGCGACAGAAACGGTTTCTATAACGAGCTGTGTCAACGCCAAGTCCGGTGCACGGAAAAGGACGAAGAATAATGCAACAGAATATCCAACAGCCCCTAATGCAATGATAGAGGTCAGACGGGACTTCGCGAATAGTATGGCTACGGCACTGACGACCATAACGAGAGCGATCAGGACTTCATAAATCCCGATGGATGCAAGGTCTGATGTGTCAATGGTAAATGCGTCTTTCATAATCATCGTAATAATCAGGATTCCGATCATGAAAGTGAATATATACACAAGGTAGCTTCTGATGAAGCCGGTCATATACGACCTGGTCAGTTTAAATGCCCCGCGCTCCCCTTTCACCAATCCATTGTCATAAAACGAATTCAAAGTCAGCTTTTCCGGTATCGTATTGTAGATGCCTCTCCATTTCGGAAGCAGTGTGTACAATAGGACACCAAACAGGATGACACCCATTGTCATGAATAATTCAGGCGTGAATCCATGCCAGAAATAAATATGTGAATCTTCTACTCCAATTTGTGTGATGGCTGTTACAGCCGGTTCAATCATCGTAGCAGTCAGGATATTCGGGAAGAAGCCGAACACAATAACAAGCGATGCCAGAATCACAGGTGAAATCAGCATGCCCAGCGGAGCCTCATGCGGCGTCTTGTCCAGTTTTTCAGGCTGATGCTTGCCAGTGAACGGCTTGAACACCACAATCATGCTGTAAATGAACGTGAACACACTGCCGACCCAGGCCAACACAGGGAATAAGAAGCCCCAAGTTTCAAGGTTGAATATATCCATTTCAAGAACTTGAACCATCCCAGTAAAGAACATTTCCTTACTTAGGAATCCGTTGAACGGAGGAAGACCTGCCATTGAGAATGCTCCAATGACCGCGACCGTAAACGTAATCGGCATGAAGTTCATCAGACCGCCGAGCTTACGGATATCCCTTGACCCTGTTTCATGGTCAATAATCCCTACCACCATGAACAGACTTCCTTTGAAGGTCGCATGGTTGATCAAGTGAAAAACCGCTGCCATTGTTGCTACACCATAAATGTTTTCATCCAGATGTTCGTAATGAAGAGCAGCAGCCCCGATCCCCAAAAGGGACATGATCAGTCCGAGCTGACTGACAGTCGAATACGCCAGGACGGCTTTTAAATCCGTATGTTTTACAGCATTGAAGGATCCCCAGAAAAGCGTAAAAATCCCGAAACTTGCGACGAGCCACAGCCATACACCGGATTCAGCAAAAACAGGGCTCATCCGGGCAACCAGATAAATACCAGCTTTAACCATCGTTGCAGAGTGCAAATAAGCACTCACGGGTGTCGGCGCTTCCATAGCATCCGGCAGCCAGATGTGGAATGGAAATTGGGCTGACTTCGTAAAGGCACCCAGAAGGACTAAAATCAAGGCCCCAAGGAACAGTGGTTCAGTAATAAGGACGTCTGACATAGCGGCCAGCTCGCGTATACTGAAGGTCCCGGACATCAAGTACAGAAGCAGAAATCCTCCAAGCATGGACAGCCCGCCAAAGACAGTGATGAGCATGGATTTTTGCGCGCCGTAACGGGAACGGTCGCGATGGTACCAATATCCGATTAGCAGAAAAGAAGAGATGGAAGTGAATTCCCAGAACATATACAGGACAATCAGGTTATCAGAAAGAACGACACCGAGCATCGCTCCCATAAATAAAAGCAAATAAACGTAAAAGTTGTGCAGTTGTTCTTTTTCTTTCGATAAATAATAAATCGAATAGAGAACAACGAGTGATCCGATTCCGGTAATCAGCAGTGCAAACAGCAGACTCAAGCCGTCAACATAAGCGGTGAAATTGATACCGAAAGACGGCATCCATTCAACTGTTTCCTTAATCGTTTTTCCTTCTGCCGTTATTTTGAGAAATTGAAAAAAGTAAAGAAAAAGCACTGCGGGAAGAATGAGGACAAACCAACCGGTATGTATTGAACGCAGTTTTTTATACAAAAGCGGGACAAGGATAGCCGCTAAAAATGGTGAAATAATGGCCCAATGTAATAATGTCACCGAAAAACCCCCTTATAAAATTTCATTTATAAAACTCTTTATCAATTCCTTCTATGTATAAATCCATTCTGCTCTTGAGTTCCGGATCCCTAAAGAAAACCTCAAGAGAAATTATAACGTAAAAAAATGACGCTTGCATTTCTAAAAGTCTCCAGAACCGGCGAGGTCCCAAAGTGATATTAAATATGAAAGAACACGGCATAACAGGAATGAAAATTTTTTTGTGTTTAGTCTTTGCAAGTAGTTATTTTTTTGGTTTCATGGTTAATCTCAATGATGGCTTGTCATAAAATTTGTCCATTCTAGCGAATAGTATGAACCAAAAAAGCGCATGCTATCCGTAGGTGGTGATGTAGTATGCGAATGAGAAAAACCGTTTCAGCCATGATATTTTCCAGCCTGTTTATTGGCGCCTGGTACGTACAGGAGCAGGGGGAAAAAAGGAATCAGTGGACTAACAAAAATCTGCTGCACCCAGCCGGTTTGGAAGATGAAGTTGCAGAGGTGGAAGCCCCTTTAAAGGCAGAGCCTGTCGCAGACCTGCAGGAAGAGATGATTTACGAACCCTTCAAACCAAGGGAGTATATCCGGCTTGCAAAATAACTGGAGATAAAAAAGGCCCATACAGCTGTGCCCATCTTTCTTTACCCTTTTTTGTCTCCCTTCATTCGAATATAATTTTTCACGCTAGCAAAGTCACGCAGTCAATATGGCTGCTTCCATATTCAGGATCATACCCTCCCCTTTTCAAACCGCTGATAAAAGATTATGATGAACTTGCGGTAAATTTATTCTAGGGGAGAACTGTGTGCGAAATACATACTTGACCGGTTATTTGCCTTTATTCTCTATACTTTTGTTCAGTTTAACGTTTTCAGTTTATGGAGTCGAAGTGTTTGTCGACCTTTTTAAAAAAATCGGGGTTTATCCGGGGATGCGTGAGTTTCTGTCGGATCTCGAATTGAAATTCATACTTCTTATATTCCTTATGATCGTTTGTTTCATGGTGTTTGCAGCTTTAAAATTGATTGCAGAGACAATCAATGAAGTATCTCTGCTTTTTTTCTCACAGGATGATGAAGGGGAGATCCTGCATAGGGTGCGTTCGGGGTCGATGGTATACTTTATCGGAGCATTGGTCTCGGTTGTCAGCTTAAGATCCTTTCTCGGGCTTTTACTCATTTTTCTGATAACATCGATTGCCTATTTCGTTTATTTTATTTATAAGATTAGTCCCTCTCTGACCAAACCGGGATTATTAGGGGTCATTTTCTTTCAAGTGATTACCTGGTCTTCATTATTTTTGATTGTATTCTTAGTCGTGTTGAAGTTATATAACGGATTGTTGGCAAGCCTGCCAATCATTTCTGAAGTGAAATTAAATTAGTCAATAAAAAAGGTATCGAACCATGGAGTGGTTCGATACCTTTTTTTGCTGCAAATCAGAACACAGCTGTTATCCGTCTTTTTTTGAAAAAGCTTTTGAAAGGGAGTGGATGGCAAGTTCCAGCTGTTCAAGTTTTCGTTCCAGTTTTATCAGGAGAAAAAGAGTAACGGCTATAGGGAAGCCGAAGTTACCTAGTAACTGGACAAATACAGAGTATTCCATGTTACATCCTCCTTTTTATAAGGCTCTTTTCGTAACTATTGTTGCTTGAATGAAGCAGGTGATTTCCGCTTCAGGTGCGCGACTCCGCTGGCCGCTGGAGCTGGATGAGTCTCCTCAGCAGGTATGGTCCGTTCCTGTGGGTACGGACCCCGGGGGTTACGTTCCAGTGGGTACGTAACCTCGGGCGCTGGAACTAGACGTCCGCTAGTCCCGCAGGAGATTGCACACCTTCCGCTCCAATCAACCAATCAATAAACAGGTCCAAAAAATTTATTCTAAGAAGCAAGCAGCAATCTTTTAGAAAACAGCCTTGTATAAAGTGATCGGTCACTCTTCGTTCAAGGCTGTAAGTTCAACGCTTTGGCAATTCCTGAGGCAACAGCCTGTGAAAGGCCATCTATAAATTTGGGATCTTTAAGATGTTCTGCATCAGCTGTTGAATCAATGAAAAGGTTTTCCAACAATACCGCCGGCATCGCTGTTTCTCGCAAGACTGCAAAATTCGCTTCTTTTTGCCCCCTGTCACGAATTCCGTATAGTGAGTAAAAATTCATCAGTTCCGCATGCATGACGTCTTGTCGTCTCCCTGTTTCAGTTGCAGCTGTTCCAGGATAGATGAAGCTTTCAAAGCCAGTTCCTCCGCCGGCATTATGGTGCAGAGAGACAAAATAATCCGCCCCTATATTATTGGCTCTATCCGCTCTCTCTGAAAGTCCGGCATAAACATCGCTTTCCCTTGTTAAGCGGGCATCTACGATATACTGGTCTTCAAGCAATTTTTGTACCTTTAATGCAATCGTCAATGTAAGTTGTTTTTCCTTTAAATTGTTACCAGAAGCTCCCGGATCTGTTCCTCCGTGCCCTGGATCCAGCATGATTAATGGCATATACGCTTTCCTCCTTGTTTAGGACCAGTAGTAAAATTGTGAACCATATGGGTATTCAATTCGGCTGTCGGCATGTACGAAAGTGTTATATGTGATGATTCCGCTGAATCCGCATGTTTTGGCGACTGCGGCTGTTTGTGAAGGAGTTTTGCCGGAAGGATCGACATCCGCTGCCACTCCGTAGGTATGCATGCTGTTGGAAGCGCCGCCTACATTGCGGTTATGATTTATGCTTCTGAATCCGGAATTAATGGTGACAGGTACATTTCCAAGTTTCTTTCTCAGGGCTTCGAGCTTGTACATCAGGCGGCGTACATTTTCCTTTACCTCGCTTGATCCCGCGTTTCCTCCTGAAAAACCGCTTCCATCCTTTGAATAGAACTCACTGAAGGCAAAATGGGCAGTCGATCCGTCACTTCCTTCAAGAGCGTTCAGCTGACTGTGAGTTTGAGGTCCTGCAATCCCATCGACTGTGAGTCCATATGCCTTCTGAAATCGTTTAACGGCAGCTTCAGTCCCGTTCCCAAATACTCCATCGACAAGCACGTACGTTTGAGAGGCGGTATCCGCAGCCCAGCCGGCCACCCGAATCTGAAGTTCCTTGACATCGCTTCCTGAATCACCATTTCTCATTGTTCTTGTCCAATTCATCAAAGCATCTCTCCCATAAGTTTATTAGACAGCCCAGGGATGAAGTGAGAGAAGGATCATCCCAACCCCTCTTTCACTGTTGTGCTTGCCTTACACTTTATAAAGAAAAGGAGGATGGCTTATCCACAACCCTTGAACGAATAAGTTTATGAATAGCTCACTCTTGGCAAATCGGAACTGCTGACTTTCTTGGTGATTGTTTTTTTCATACGAGAGGACTAACAATCCGAAAGTCGCTGAACGGCTGAACCCGCTAATCAGTTCACCGGCCCCCGCGGAGTCCCCCAGCTGGAGTGGATATTAACTACCGAATTCCAGCAGCAACAATAGTTACATCATTTAAAAACACTCTTTAACCCGAATGACAAAAAAGGCAGGCTGTACGAAAAACCGTACAACCTGCCAGAAATAGCAGTGACACAACCGTTATTTCATTAAATCAAACAGCCCGGGAACCTCTTCCAAGGAATAATTTCTTACATATCCAATGACTTTAATCTTTAATTCCTGTTCAAGATCCTCACGATTATCCGGGCGTGTTAAATGTAATAATTTCTTGATTTTTGGCTCAAATGTACTCACCACATTCACTTCATAATGAGTGTTTTCCTTTGCTTCTTTAACCATATTGTATAGAGTGATCATGCATCTTTCTCTCCTTTCTCTAAGGCATTCTTAAGTTTCTTTAATGCCTTTCGATGGGTTTTAGATACAGCCTGTTGGGTGACTCCCAATATTTCAGCAATCTCGGTATCGCTTCTCTCTTCTGCATATGCTAAGTTCAGAATGAATCTTTGCCTCTCTGTCAATCTTTGGAATGCTTCCATTAATGTTTCGTCACTGATAGATTCTTCCAGATTTTTTTCTGTGTAATAGCTGGTTGCTTCAGTATCTGCAATCATCTCTTTATAAGATGCATCCTCACCATCACCTAATGGCTTGTCCAGCGTCAGAAGCTGCCGGTCTCGTTCCAGCCTTGCTTTCTTATCGAAGTTAACACTATGAAAGTAGAGGGAGGAACTTACATACGATGTAAATCGAATACCGAAATAATGAGCTTTGAAAGCTTCGTTCAGACCATCTTCTGCCGAATCACTTGGATCCTCAAGGAATTCTTCAAGGAGCTTCCTATTTTCTTCACGGCTGAGGAACGACTCGACCACTTGGTTGTCCTTTAAATCGGGATAAAGGTTATAAAATTTTTTTCTTAATGCATCCATCTTTACTCACCACCAATAGAACGTATGTTCGGTTTAGGGTCAAAAAAAATATCGAGATCTTTTTGCTTTTATTTAGGCTCTTTTCGGAAACTTTGTTGCTATTTAATACAAACTTTAAAAAATATCTACTAAATTAACCAGAAATAGCCTGATAAACAAGGAAGAAAATAGCTAATACACCTTGTTCAGAGAAAAAAGTCCTTGAATTCAAGGGAAAAATCCGGCTCTTTGGATTTTTCCGAGAGCAACAATATATACGAAAACAGCGTTTATTTATTAAAGAAGTCAGAAAGATAAAATTGACAACCTTCCATATAAATATCGTTCCATTGTCCTAATTATTAAACCATATTTTCCTATTTTCTGAAAGTGAGGAAGGTACTAAGTTTCCTAAATATAGCAGACAAGGTTGATGTTCCGGTGGATCGTACAGAACATTCTTTTAGGCATAATGCCTTTCATGAGAGAGAGTCTCAAGACGCTTTTGAAGAAAAAACAAGCCGTTGATTACTAGTATTGCAAGTGGATGATAAAACAGCAAAGAACCATTTTTCTTCGCCATTCGTCTATAGGAGTGCCGGCATTTTTGCTGTTTTTTGGACAGACTTGGCGATGGAGACTTCGGAGGTTGTGATATTCCGACAGTACGGACTATTTTTTAATAGGGAGGATGATGCCACCTCTTAAAATTAAAGAGAAAAACACCTATCTGCCAAAACAGATAGGTGCTGTTTTATTGCTTTTTACGGATTTACAGTCGGGAATCCAAAACCGGAAGCATAGTCATCCCCTGCGGCTGCACCGGAGCCACCAAGGATATCGTTATTTTTAGCTCGATTCTGAATTTCTGCACGAAGTTGTGCTGCAGAAAGAGCAGGGTTTGCCGCCCAGATTTTCGCAGCCAGGCCGGAAACATGCGGAGTCGCCATCGATGTCCCGCTGATAGTATGGTAAGTGCCATCGTACCAAGTGGATTCGATTGCGCGTCCTGGTGCAGATACTTCCACATCACGCACACCAATCACATAATCACCATCAGTGTCTGGGTTTCCGCGGGAAGAGAAATCAGCTACACGGTAGGTTCCGTTTTCCTGAACATCTTCAAGTGCGGCTACTGCTACAGCGTTTACTACAGCGCCAGGGTATCCTATAGTATTAGCTCCAGGACCGGAGTTACCAGCTGCCGCTACCACAAGTACACCTTTACTGTATGCGTAATTAACAGCGTCTGTAATAAGCGAACTTTCTGAACTGGATCCCAGTGACATCGAGATGACCGTTTTGACATTTAAGCGCTCGGCTTCATCAGCCGCATAACGGATTGCTGCTGCGATATCATCAGAGTACCCGGAACCACGGTCATTCAATACTTTATAGGCCCATAGTTTGGCATCGGGTGCCACACCATAGATGCCGTCTCCGGCACCTCCGTCAGCTAGGACTGTTCCAGCTACATGGGTTCCGTGTCCGTTTTTATCTTCACAAACGTTTGTAACAAGGTTTGCTTTTCGCTGGGAGAAATCATTACATTGTTCCACGTTGTTGGCAAGGTCAGAATGATTGGTATTGGCACCCGTATCAAGGACTGCCACTCTTACTCCGTTACCACCTGTAGTGGCGCTGACATTTGGATCTTCATACATGGCTTCAATTCCCCATGGAGTTTGGTCGCTTGGGGCGGCTGTTGCAGTTGAACCAGGCTTAGCATTCAATGATACTTTATCAACGAGTTTGACAGAAAAGTTTTTATTTTTTTGCAAAGCATTATATTGTGCTTCCGTTACGTCAGTTGAGAAGCCATTCTGATCAAAGTCCCATCTAACACCGTAATTTTGCTTAGCGCTGCTTTCAGCCTTTTCATTGGAAGATGAAATAAGAATACGGACCTTCTCCGCATTACCTACCGCATCAACGTTACTATGGTAAGCGGGACTGACCAAAAGAGCACTCATTACGACAGTTCCAAGAATCTTTCCTACTTTCATTTACAACATCCTCTCCAGTTTTTTTTGTGCCAACCATCGGAGATACACATCTGTATCTCCCGTGAAAAGCTCCCTCCCTTTCTTGACTTTTTTACAAGAATCATCTAGCTGAACTAACTATGTAGTGATCCTTACTAAATTGGATTGTAACAGAATTAATATATTTTCAGAATAGATTAAATATTCGGCGGAAAGTGAAAAGACTAGATAAATTAAAGTAAAAGGGTGAAACATGTTAAAATATATGAAAATTTTCATCATAAAGGTAAAAAACATATAGAAAACGGGAGCAATAGTCTTGAATTTTCCCAACCAGTTTTTTGAAACCTTTTCATTTGATTGTAAAAGGCTCTATTCGTAAACTTTGTTGCTATTTAATACAAACTTTAAAAAATATCTACTTAATTAACCAGAAATAGCCTGATAAACGAGGAAGAAATAAGCTAATTCACCTTGTTCAGAGAAAAAAGCCCTTGTCTCCAAGGGGAAAATCCGGCTCTATGGGTTTTTCCGAGAGCAACAATATATACGAAAACAGCGTTGTAAAATGATGGATGCCAATAAAAAAGACCAGAGTTTATACTCTGATCTACTTCATGATATCTCTCCAAATCAAATGACTGGGCCGGTCACTTTCTATACTTTCCATATTCTGCGGAATGTCATATCCAATCCAGACCCCTGTCGTATAACGGTCCGTCAGACCGAGCACCCAGTAATCATTATAGTTATTGGTGGTCCCCGTTTTGACGCCGGCATTAGGCTTGTTCACTTTTGCCCATTTTCCTGTGCCGTTCTGCATGGAGTTGGACAGCATCGCTCTTATCTTCTCGGTTGTCTGCTGGGACCATATGGTTTCTCTTGGCTCGTTCCATTCAAACAGGAGCTTACCTTTATAATCCGTTACCTTCGTGATGGCGCGGGCTGGCTGGTAATTTCCATCAATAAAGGATGTGTAGGCATCCGTCAATTCCAGGGGGGACAGGCCGTAAGTGAAGCCCCCTATGGATGCGGCATACGTATAATCCTGCTCCTGGACTTTTTCGAAATCAAATGATTCCAGCTTAGCGAACGCATTGGCAATCCCGACTTTTTCAAACAAGCGGAGGGCCGGGGTATTATAGGATTGTGAGAAAGCTGTGTTCATCGTGACAGTCCCGTATTGCCTGCCGCCATAATTAATCGGGCAGTAGTTGCCTATGCAATAGTTATCAGCACTTACCCGTTCAGAGATGGAAGCTTGAGTCTGTTCAATATAAGGACCATAAACCAAAAGCGGCTTTATGGCAGAACCAGGCTGGCGGAATGCTTGGTAAGCATGATGGAAATTATACTTTTGATAGTCATTCCCGCCAACCATTGCAATGATCTGGCGTGACTGGTTATCAATTGTGATGCTTGCTCCTTCAATCCCCTTATAATTCAACCTCGTTTGAAAAGCTTTCAGGCTTTTCTCCTGTATATCATGGTCAAGGGAGGTGTGAATGATAATACCTGAATCAATGATATTGCTCATACGCTTTTCAAAAGCATCATAGATATTCTGCTTTTCTTCCTCATTTTTCGCCTCTTCAAGCTTTTTTAAAAACCCTTCCTGCTTGGCAACAAGTTCTCTTAATTCGGATTCAACATAGACGGCGTAATCAGGATACAAATCTGTTTTTTGGCGGAGGTTTAACTGAATGGCGACATTTTTCAGTTCTGCCGTTTCCTGTTCTGTCAGCTTTCCGGTCTGCTGCATGATATCCAGAAGCCGCTCCTGCCTGACTTTCGTCTGATCGAAATGGTCGACAGGGTCATACTTATTCGGATTATTCGGGATGGCAGTAATAAATGCAAGCTCTGCCTTGTTCAGCTCATTGAGAGATTTCTGGAAATAGTATTGTGATGCAGTCTCAATTCCATAAACGCCGTTGCTGAAATAAATGACATTGAGGTACAGCTCCATGATTTCTTCTTTGCTTAGGGATTTCTCAATTTCATGGGCATAAAACAATTCGGTCAACTTTCGGTTATAGGTTTTTTCCTGTCCAAGATAAAGGTTTCTCGCCAGCTGTTGTGTAATGGTACTTCCGCCTTGCTGGATATGGGTAAAGACAAGGTTTTTGACTAGAGCCCTCATAATGGCGCCTGCATCGAAGCCGACATGTTCATAGAAATGCTGGTCTTCTGAAGCAACCAAAAGTTCTTTTGCGAAATCAGGGATCTCCTCGTGATCGGCATACAGCCGGAAAGGCCTGTTCATTTCGGAAAAAACGCTTCCGTCTTTATCAACCATCAGGCTGGTCTTTGTTACGTCGAACTGATCTTCACCCACTGCATCCTCGAGTGCATTATGAAAACCCTGTACTTTATGAACCTCTTTTGCGGAGGAAAACAAAATGAATAGGAAAAAAGGAAACAATGAAAATAGTAAAATATAACCGGTGAAGGTTCTCATGCTTTCAACTCATCTCTGGCTTTATTAGGATTCTAAAGCACTGCTTCAGAATTAATATGGCTCATTTACGTACTTTTCGGAATGCCGCATACTCCACCATAATAATCCAAAAGCCGCCAAGAATAAAGCACCCGTGATATAGAAAATTGAGGAAATCCCGGCAAAGCCGGAAAGGACCCCTCCCAGCACCGGTCCGGCAACGTTTCCCAGGAATCGGAAGCTTTGATTATACCCGAGAACCTCCCCCTGCATGGAAAGGGGGGCTTCCTGCCTGATATAGGCCGTTACACTCGGAATCATTCCTCCAATCGCAATCCCGAATAGGAAACGGAAAAGAACCAATTGCCAAAGATGTTCCGATAGGGCTTGCGGGATGATGAAGACGCAGGCCAGGACAAGTAATATGGAAAGAACCTTTTCATACCCGATTTCATCCCCGAGTTTCCCCCATTTTCTTGTGGCGAGGAGATTACCGACACCCGTAGCTGAAAAGGCAAGGCCTGCCAGGAAAGCGATATTGGTGGTCGAAGTCAGTTCATCCACATAAAGGGCTAAAAGCGGCTGAACGCTGAAATTCGCAACCTGAATAATGAAGGAAATGATCATGACGGTTAGAAGCAGCTTATGTTTTGCAATATGCAGCAGGACCTCCTTGCTGGAATAGCTTGTTTTTTTAGACGAAGTTTTGGACGTTTTTCTAACTTCTCTAATGCCGAACAGGACACCTGTTGCTGCAAGGGCAATCGCAATCGAGGTAATGATGAATGTATAGGAAAAGCCGAACGAATCGGCCATCACTCCCCCAAGGACTGGTCCGAATAATCCTCCTGACACAGTACCCATCTGGAGGGTGCCTAGTGTCTTTCCAGCAATTTCTTTAGGCGTCTGGGCTGAAATAAGTGCAATGGAAGTGGGGATGAATCCTGTGACAGCCCCCATCGCCATTCGAAGCAGGAACAAACCTGCGACAGAGTCCACAAACCCCATCATGAATATGGAAAGGGAGATGCCATAACCGGTGATTAAAAGGATTGGTTTGAAGCCATATTTATCACCGAATCTGCCCCATAGGGGGGAAATGAAAAACGCGACCAGGAATGTAATGCCGAATACATAGCCGGACCAGCGCTGAACATACGCGCTGTCGTAGGTTCCGAATGTTTCTAAATAAAGGGAAAGGAAAGGGAGAACCATTGTGGCACTGGCGGCGACCAGAAAGTTTGCGAACCACATGATCATCAGGTTTCTTTGTTCAGTAGAGATAAATAACACCTTCTTAAAATTATTGAAAATATTTCGTTTCGCTAAATATTAATAGTATAAAATATTTGTAAGCCTCTGCACAATATTACTGCTTTCCCGCGGGCAAAATCCGGGGCATGCCCTGGCACTTTGTCTAATGGATCCTGTGATCCTGAAGCTTGTAAGAATGTAATAGGGTCTTTTTTTAGGTACCCGGAACCGTTTTAGAGCAATCTTGTTCTTTTTTAATACTGCAGCTGCAGCAGCTTGCAGAGTTTATTAGTAAAGAAAGCTAATTACGTTTTTATCCCTAAAATTTTGAAATTGTCATAATTTTTAGTGTAATCATGATATAATAAATAGAATAAAGACGCAGAGATTAAATTTGGGTTTTATAAAGTCTGTACTTCCATTAACGAGTACCGTTTTATATGGGTGTTTTTCATCAGCGGAGGCCCGCCCGTTGGACCATATTTGGGGGTTCGCTTCTAGAAATGTTACTGTCCAGTTTAGTGGAGAAATGATCGAATGTGAGGAGGGGATTCAGTTGAAAGGCAATCAATTAATCATCATTGATTTTGAATTTTCCATGCCGGAAAGGCAGCAGAATCCGCGGGGCTTTTACCCTGAAATAATTGAGACCGGACTGGTGGCAGTACAGAATGGGAAAATCACTGATAAGTTTTCAACGTATGTAAAGCCTTCTGCCTTTCCTGTGTTAACGAAGCGCTGTAAACAATTTTTATCAATTTCCCAGAATGATGTAGATAATGGGATACCATTTCATTCATTGATACAGTACTTGAGTGAAATGAATCGAAGAGGGAAGAACAAGATCATCACCTGGGGCAATATGGACATGAAAGTTCTGCGGAACAATTGTAATAAGGCGGGAATCGATTTTCCATTCACAGGAGAATTTATTGATTTGTCCATGGAATACAAACGGTTTTTCGGCGACCAGAACCAAACCGGGCTGTGGAAAGCGGTCCAGGAATATGGACGGGAAGGGGTCGGTAAACATCATAAAGCGCTTGATGATGCTTTGACGACTTACCATATTTATAAGTTGGTTGAAAAAGATAAAAAGTATCTGGATAAAGCGGAACCGACCACCATTGGAGACCGCATCGACTTGTCCAAACTGTTCAATCAGATGGCATGAAAAACCCAAATCAATTATTGATTTGGGTTTTAATAATTTAACGCTGTTTTCGTATATATTGTTGCTCTCGGAAAAATCCAAAGAGCCGGATTTTTCCCTTGGAGACAAGGGCTTTTTTCTCTGAAAGAGGTGAATTAGCTCTTTTCTTACTTGTTTATCAGGCTATTCCTGGTTAATTAAGTAGTTTTTTTAAAATTTGTATTAAATAGCAACAATGTTCACGAAAAGAGCCTAATTTAAAGGGTAATAGAATACATCAATTCGTATTCCCGCTTCACGCTCTCCAGCGTTTCAAGGCTCTTTTGGGCAAAGTCTGAATCCTCTGCCTCCAACTGGGCTTTTAATTCGTTGAAAGAACGAATCAGCGTTTCATTGTAATCTGGAAGCTCCCCTTCGTAAGGCTTCACCATCTTCTCAGGGATATTGGCTCTTTCCCTGAAAGCCAATGCCTTCCTTTCGTGAAACAGAGGAACGTCTACATCTTTGGGATTATGAAGATCACCTTGGCGCGGATGTTTTAAAACAGCAAGTATTTTGACGACATAAATCCCTGGGCGGGAGTCTGTCACTTCCCCTATGTATTTTCCTGTCTTGTAGAGAGCTGTTACGAGATCTCCGTTGTTGAAAGCGGACATGCGTCATCCTCCTTATCTTTTAATTTTTGGCTCTGTTAAAGAGTAATGTTGATTTCTTAAGCATTATGATTGATAGATTTTCGCTACAGGCGCGCGACTCCGCGGGGCAGGCGGTGAGCCTCCTCGGCTGCGCCTGTGGGGTTACGTTCCAGTGGGTACGTAACCTCGGGCGCTGGAACTAGACGCCCGCTAGTCCCGCAGGAGATCGTACGCCTTCCGCATCAATCTACTATGATAATACCTTTGAAATATATAATTTATCTCCTAGGAGTCCTAAATAACATCACCATCAACTAACAAAGCCTAATTTTTATATAGCAATTGCTTCCATTGTAATTCATAATAAAAAGTGTTGCCAGCCAGTAGACTATCATCTATTATACATACAAATCAATCTTTTGAAGACGGGGGAATTTATCATGCAAAAGTACATAGCAATCGCTGCAGCACTTCTTGTGCTGATGTTGTCTGCGTGCGGGACAGCAGGTCAGGAAGAGCAAAGCCAAAACAATGGTCAGGATGAAACAGCAGGAAATGAAAATGAACAGGCACAAGAAACGGTTGAAGCTGTTGATGACAGTGATGTCACTTATCCGCAGTTGACGGAAGAAATTCAGGAGAATGAAAAAGCTGTTAAAATGATTACGAACATGGGAGACATCACAATTAAGTTATTCCCTGAACAGGCACCTAAGGCAGTGGAAAACTTCATGACCCACAGCAAAGAAGGTTATTATGAAGGCGTTACTTTCCACCGGGTCATCAGTGACTTTATGATCCAAGGGGGAGATCCGGAAGGGAACGGTACAGGCGGAGAAAGCATCTGGGGTGATTCCTTTGAAGATGAGTTTTCAAAAGAATTGTTAAATATACGTGGAGCGCTCTCCATGGCGAATGCAGGGGCCAACACGAATGGAAGCCAGTTCTTTATCGTGCAGAACGCCAGCCTCGATCCGGCTTTAGAGGAGCAGATGGCGGCAGCAGGCTTTGGTAAGAAAGCCATAGAAATGTATATGGAGCGTGGCGGGACTCCTCATTTGGATAACCGTCACACTGTGTTTGGACAAGTCATCGAGGGAATGGATGTCGTTGACGCGATAGCTGCCGTCGAAACTGGTGCAAACGATAAGCCAGTAGAAGATGTCGTCATAGAAAAAATAGAAATCATTAAAGAATAAGAGTGTAGAAAGGCAGTTGTTTCCGTAAGGGGCAGCTGCTTTTGTTTTGGTTTTCGACATGGTTTTAACCAAACGGAATTGATATAATGGCTACAGTTTGAGAAGTTGAAAGGAGATATTATTATGCTTAATGCATTTATCTTAAATCTGTTTCTATATTTCCCAGAAGATAAATCCGAATATATCCCTGCTGCCTTTTGGATGATTTTATTTGGTACAGCTGCAGTCCTGACCTTCCGCTGGATCATCAAAATCTCAAAAAAAGAGGAAGAGAAGACGAGGCAGGCTGAAGAAGAAGCCCGGAAAGCCGCTGATGAGAACCATCGTTAAGGAAACTCCCGAGTCCTTTTGCCCGGCTGAGTGTTTTGCTTCCGCTTTTGGTGACGTTAGTCGAGCAATGAGTAATCAGCACCGGCTTTTGGGAGAATCAAAGAGAGAGAATATTTTCCTCCAACAAAGGCAACAATGGTATAGACGATTTTGTAGTTGGAGGAGATATCATGAATGCAAAGATAGTAACAGGACTGCTGGTCTCGGCAATCCTGCTTCAAGGCTGTGCAATTGAGGATGTCCAGAACCCTAAAAAAACTGAGGTGGACATCAAAAACCCTGTCGGTGACTCGCTAGGTAAGGCAACACTGCAGGAAATGAGTGCAGGTATTGAAATGGACCTGGATCTTGTCGGCCTGCCTCCGGGTGTGCACGCCATACATATCCATGAAAAAGGCAAATGCGAGCCGCCTGATTTTGTATCAGCTGGAGACCACTTTAATCCCGATGATAAAGAACATGGACTTCTTCACCCAAAAGGAGCCCATGCAGGGGACCTGCCTAACCTGATTGTAGAAGATGATGGTTCTTATAAAGGGAAGATCATGGCGCCGCTGGTCACACTCACTAAAGGTAAAACTTCTCTATTTACAAAAGATGGGACTTCAATTGTCATCCATGAAGGCCAGGATGATGGAATGTCCCAGCCGGCAGGGGAGTCGGGGAAGAGAATTGCCTGTGGGGAAATTACAAATGAAAAGGATAAAGAATAACTGATGACCGGATGGTTGTCAGTTTTTTTATTAAGTAATGCGTTAAAGTGGCAAAAAAACAAGCAAGGATCGCCTTGCTTGTCAGGATAATGCTATTTTCAATCTTCCCAGTCCATCTTTCAATGTTTCTCTCGTACAGGCGATATTCATCCTGAAGAAACCTTTTCCGTCTTCACCGAACTTGCTGCCAGGCTCAAGAGCCAGTTTGCCTTTATCCAATAATAGTTTCTCCAGTTCTTTTTCGGATTTCCCCAGCTTGCGGAAATCAATCCATAACAGATAGGTCGCCTCGGGGTTCATCACAGTCAAATCGGGCAATTCCTTTTGTACATAGGATTGCACTTCTCTGATGTTTCCCTGCAGATAGGCAAGCAGGCTGTCCAGCCATTCAGCACCATGCTGGTAGGCAGCTTCCATTCCAAGGATACCGAATGTGTTCAAAGTGAATAGGCCTTGTTTATGCTGCTCTTCTGTAACTCTTTCACGTAATGTCTGATTGGGTATGATCATAGCTGATGCTTGCAAGCCGGCAATATTGAATGTCTTGCTTGGTGCAACAAGAGTCATAATGAAATCTTCATATTCTTTTTTGAGAGAGGCTATGGGGATATGCTTATTAGGTTTATATACAAGATCTGCGTGGATTTCATCCGAGACGATCAGTACATTATATTTTTTGCAAAGTTCCGCAATCTTGATCAGCTCATCCTTTTTCCAGACCCGTCCGCCTGGATTATGCGGGCTGCAGAGCAAGAAAAGCTTCACTCCCTGTTTTAAGGCCTCTTCGAACAAAGCAAAGTCAAATGTATATTGTCCATCTTGTATTTCCATAGGACATTTTTTCACCACACGCTCGTTCGACTCAGCAATGCTGAAAAAGGGTGTATAAACAGGAGAGTGCATCAGGATGCTGTCTCCTTTTTCCGTAAACGCCCTGATGATCGTGGCTATTGCAGGGACAATCCCGGAACTGTATAGCAGCCAGCTTTTACTGATTTCCCAGTCATGGCGCTCGTTCATCCAGCCGCTGACTGCTTTTCCTAACGGATCACCTGTAAAGGTATAGCCGAATACTCCATGAGACAGGCGGGCATTCATGCTTTCAATAACTTGGGGAGGGGGCGGAAAATCCATATCTGCAACCCACATCGGAAGCACATCTTCATGTCCGAATACTGCTTTAGTCATATCCCACTTTACAGACGATGTGCCTTTGCGGTTTGGGGAATCATCAAAATTGTACATCGTGATCACATCCTTTTTTAGATACTTATTAATATGTTAAAAGATGAAGGTGGAAGATGAAAAACATCTGCTTATAGAGTTGGAATACAGGTAGACGGATGACTAGGAAGCGCAGCTATTCAGTAAAAAGAATGTCCGCTTGGGTAACACTTTTCCCGGAGCGGACATTCTTTTTAGTGCAGTGTTGATGAAATTTACGTAACAGGCAGTGTATTGGAGATTGGCTTCTTGGTACTGCTTTTAACTTGTTCTTTCTTAAATTCCTGTTCGGTGAATGAGCGGATATGGTCGTAAACATCTTGCGGCCTTTCTTCAGGCACAAGATGGCCGGTTTTCTCAAGGATAAGTAATTTGGAATTAGGTAAATCCTTATTGAGCCTTTTGCCGATATGCAAGGGAACGACCCGGTCATGCCTTCCCCAAATCAGGAGACAAGGTGTTTGGATCTTATGCAGATCCTGCTGGCTCAAATCGCCTTCACGGTGGCGGATCATTCTTGTAAGGGCACGGAATATATCATCATCAAGGAAAGGTTTCAGATAACCGAACATCATTTCATCATTGATCATTTTAGCATCATGAACAACGTTTTCCAGGTTTTGGCGGACTCCCGACTTTGCCAGATACATTTTTACATACAGGTGGAAAAATGGAATATAACTCAGCATGGTTATCGGCCAGTTCATTTTCTTCAGGTAACCGGAGCTGCAAAGAAGAATTCCTTTCTCAACCAGATCAGGTTTCTGCTTCATGACATTGAGAGCGATCTGTCCGCCCATCGAGTGACCGATGAGATGGATGTTTTCAATCTCGAGCTTTTCCATAAGAAGGATGACAGTCTTAGCGAGGTTTTCGTATGAATAGATAAAGTCCTTGTTCTTTCCGCTCTGACCAAACGGGGGAAGGTCCACCGATATGACATTGTACTGTTCTTTCAACAGAGGGGTCAGGTGGCGGAAACTGAAAGTGGATGAAAGAAATCCATGAAGAAGCACGATGGTTTCTTGGGCAGACGGGTGGCGGTGGTGTTCGTAAAAAACTTCAGCGCCATTAATGTTTGCCTTGTAAGTTATATCGTTCATTTTACTCTCACTCCTGATAAGAATACGTACTTGTATTCTACCCTGACTGAGTAAAAAAACACCATGAATTGTGATTAATGAGAGAGGGGTGAAGGGAAGGGGGCGGAAAAGGACTGGGGTATCGTATGTATGAGAATTTATCTGCGCTTTTTCAGGATTTATCAATGAATTAAGGCGTTTAATGACGATTTTAGCAATTTACCGACCACTCGACAAGTTTCGACACTGCAGGAACAAAAAATAGGACGATATGTAAGATACCGTCCACAATGAAAACAAAAGGGGGAATACTTAGAAAGCTTACTAAAAGCATTGCCCCTTCAAGTGAATTTTATACATGGAAAAGGGAAAATTATTCTACAGTTGGTCCATATTTGATTTCATAGAGCATCTGCATGACTCTTAAAAAATCTTCTTCGGAAAATTCCTTCGCTTTGCGGAGAATCAATTTGGCTTTCTTGGTGCCCATTTCACTGATCAGCTGTTGAATTTCCTGGTCCACTCCCTGAGAATGGCTTTCCAGTGCTTCTCTTTCCAACATTTCAGGAGCTGGGACATCGAGGACAGTCGACAGCTTTAAAATCGTAGGGGTGTCAGGAATTCGACTGCCGTTTTCATACTTTTCAATCGTTGTCCTGCCGAGCCTTGCACGCATCGCTAGTTCTTCCTGGCTGATATTACGCTCTTCACGCAATAATTTTAAATTTTGACCAAAATGAGACATGTGACTCCCTCCATCCAATTAACCTTCTATACCTTTATAGTACCATTTAACCTGCATAATAAGTCATGTAATCCATGAACAAAATGTGAGAGGTGAAGTTTATGGGACTTTACTGCTTCACCGCACAAAAAGGGACAGTCCCTTTTTTTGCTTTAAAGGGTTAAAGTATTTCCAATGAATTCAGGAAGACGACGATGATCGCTAACGGGACCACGAAACGGATAAGGAAGTACAAGGTTTCAAACAGGCCGTCAGACATACCTGATCCCCTCTGCAACTCTTCTTTCACAGCTGATTTCTTTAATACATAAGCTGTGAAAATACTAATTAAAAGAGCTCCAACGGGAAGGCCGATATTGCTGGCAATGAAGTCGGCGAAGTCAAAAAAGGATTTTCCGGCGATTCTGAAGTCAGTCAGTACCCCAAATGATAAGGCACTCGGAATCCCGACAACAAAAACAAGGATTCCTGCAAACCAGGTAATTCGGCTTCGTTTCTGCGGATTTCCTCTTTCCATGACAGCTACGATAATTTCAAGGATTGAAAACGCCGATGTTAAGGTTGCAAAGAGCAGCAGCACCAGGAAGATGGCTAAAAACAACCCGCCAAAGGCAATTTCATTAAAAACAGCAGGAATGACAACAAAGACAAGGCCGGGACCTGCATCCGGCTGAAATCCGAGTGCAAACACAGAAGGAAAGATCACAAGGCCTGCCAGTAAAGAAATAAATATATTCAACCCTGCGACACTGAATGCTGAATTCGGCATATTCTCTGTCTTTGACAAATAGGAAGAATACGTCACCATAATCGAAATCCCCACGCTGAGGGCAAAAAAGGCTTGTCCAAGGGCTAGCAAAGCGGTATCCGCAGTTAGATAGCTCCAGTCAGGCTGTAATAAAAACCTGACGCCGTCCATTGCGCCTTCCAAAGTCAGGGAACGTACGACAAGTACTAAAAAAAGAACAAAAAGGGCAGGCATCATGAATTTACTTGCACGTTCAATTCCTGCTTTAATACCGCCTTTAACGACAATAATGGTCAAGACCATGAACACAAGCTGGGCCAGCAGGACTTCCCATGGACTGCTGATGATGCTTTCAAATAAAGCCCCATACTCTGCCTGTGACATTCCGGACAGGCCGCCGGACAGGCTCCTCACCAGATAGGAAACAATCCAGCCTCCGACTACACTGTAAAATGATAAAATAACCAATGAAATGAAAGTACCAAAATAACCGACCAGCGGCCAGAGAGAAGAGGGAGCAAGGTTGCGGTAGGATGTAACCGCATCGCCTCCGCCTCTTCTGCCGATGACAAACTCTGCCAGGAGGATAGGGGTACCGATTAGAATAGTAAATAGAATAAAGAGCAAAAAGAAAACCCCGCCCCCATTAGTTCCAGCCATATAAGGGAATTTCCATATCGCGCCGAGTCCGATCGCTGAACCGGCTGCCGCGAGGATAAATCCAATTTTTGATGACCATTGATCATTATTTTTCACGAATGATTCTCTCCTTTCTCAAGATGATTTCACCATCTTACTATGATTTTCACTCAGTGTATAGATGATTTAAAATAATCAGATACAATTTCTTATATTATGAAACATTTATAGAAAAAAGGAAGTTACATAATTACAAATAAAAGGAAGGGGGCAGTGTATGGAAAACGAACATTTAATCAAGGAAGCTCAAAGAGGAAATTTGTCAGCCTACAGTGAGCTGGTGAAAAAGTATTCCCCCGTTGTGGAGCGCTTTGCTTTTCAACTTGGTGGTGCGAGCCGAGATATACAAGACATATCTCAAGAGGTATTCATAAGGGTCTACAGGTTTTTACACCAGTTTTCCCATTCAAAATTCACTACCTGGCTTTATAAAATCACCCTTAATGTAACAAGGGACTTCATGAGGATGGAAAACCGCCGCCTGCTGAGGATGAAAAAGTTGGAAAACCAATCCTTTACTGAAGGCGCACCCCTGCCCGAAGAAAACATCTTCCGGGAAGAGGAAGACAGGCTGCTTCATGAATGTATCCAGAAACTTGATGAAAAATACCGAATTCCGATTATCCTTTACTATTTTCATGAAAAAAAGTACGAAGAGATCCAGGAAATTCTTGCTTTAAATCTCTCAACAGTCAAAACAAGACTATTGAGAGGGAAAAATCTGCTGAAAAAAGCGTTAATCCAGGCTGAAAAAAAGGAGGGTAAGAACCATGGATGATAAAATGTTGGAAAAACGGATGAAACTGCTTAATAAAAGTTACGAGCGTATGCCTGTTCAGACGGATGTCAGCCAAGTGATAAAAGCGATTGAAAGCGAACGCACACCAAAAAAACAGAAGCGGAGATTCATTCATTGGCCTTACGCTGCCAGTATTTTTGGTGCTCTGTTGGTGGCTGCTGTACTTCTCCTGCAGCACACTGGGCAAGAAGGAGCGAGCGTCCAAAATGCCCAACACTCTGAGAAGGGAGTGACCGATGAGCAAAAATCACAGGTTATTAACGAAATTCAGAGCCATTATAATGTCAGACGTATTCAAGCGGCAGGAAGCCTTGGAATGTCAGAAGAGGGATTCCGGCAGACCGAAATGGAATCCGATGCAGAGGCGTACGTTTCTTACATTATCCAGAGAATTGAGAGTGGAAAAGCAGCGACATTAAATCTTACCGATACAATCAATGAAGATCTGGATAATATCTTAAAAACACCACAGCAAATGATAGACGGATTGAAGGGGAAAAAACTTGCTGAGGAGGAAGCAGATCAATGGGTGAAAAATTATACAGACAGACACGAAGACCTACTCCCAATCTATGAAGCAGAATTGGAAAAATATCGCGGGGAGTGGAGAACAGATTCATATGATGGGCAGCTGGAAGGCCGTACTATATTACTGGAAAGGGATAAGTATTCCGACGAATTGGTAACTCTTGTCGAAGGAGCAACAGCCAACGGAATTCACTTAAAATATTCATCAACCGACAGCCACTTCCTTGCGGGTATGGATAGTACTTACGTATCCACTATGCTATCCAATTCTGAAATTCCTGAAGCATATTTGGATGTGCTGAGGATAAAAAGTTTACCGAGCAGCTATAACGGAGGAATAATTACCACCAGTTGGACCCGGGCAGGAGGAGACCTGCTGCTTTACGAGAGGGTGATGAAGAATCTTCCGGACAGCTCTGACTTCCTTCGGGAGTTCGAATTGGAATACAACAACCTATTCAGGGCGTTTATCAAAGGGTCTTCGGCTCAATCTCTTTTTACCGATCAAGGAGCCTTAAAGGCTGAAATCAAAGAATCTTATGAAAAGCTGATGGAGAAGTACCCGGATTCTCTAACCGTCAAGAGAATGGAACCTTACTATAACAAATTAAAGGGAAATCAGTTTATCAAACCTGAGGGCTGGGATGAATTCAACATAGAATATGAACTTTAAGAAATAGGCTAAACCAATCATGTAACATGTTTTTTCCATTGGTAAAAGGGAAAACTACCTAATGTATAGAGAACTTTTGCGTAAACCTGCCAACTGTGATATAATCTATAATTGCGTAAAAAGGAGAAAATTTATATATAATTAGGAGTTGTTCCCATGAGTACAAAATACGAAACAGGAAGCGTTATAACAGGTAAGGTAACAGGCATTCAGCCATACGGTGCGTTTGTTGCTCTTGATGAAAATACACAAGGACTTGTTCATATTTCCGAAATCACACACGGATTTGTTAAAGATGTTAACGAACATCTAAGTGTTGGAGATGAAGTAACGGTAAAGGTATTATCCGTTGACGAAGCTAAAGGAAAGATCAGCTTGTCCATCCGCGCGACTCAAGAAGCGCCTGCAGAAGAGCCTAAAGCCGCTGCTGCTAAAAAACCTAAGCGCCGTCAAGGAAGCGTTAAGCCTGCACCTGCAGCTGAATCAGCTCCAACGGGCTTCAATACTCTTAAAGACAAACTTGAAGAGTGGATCGAGCAATCTGAGCGTGAAGATCTAATCAAGAAGTAATATTTCAGGGACCGGTAGTGATACCGGTTCTTTTTTGGCTCTATTATATTTGTTGGGGTGGGTCTTAAGGCAAAAAAATACACGCAAGCTCCTATATCTTTTACACTTGAGTTGACTAGAAACAAGAAAAAGATAGGAGTTGCGTGTACATGCATTTTAACATGGTTTTACCTGGATTAGAAGGGGTTAGGATCTCGAAAGCGGAGGAAGTGGGAGAAGCCTTCCATCTCCACATTGAATTGCCAAAACGAAAGCATAAGTGCCCATCCTGTAATAACTGGACCTGCAGGGTCCACGACTATCGTCTTCAAAAAGTTCAACACCTCAAGCTTTTCGAACGGACATCTTATTTGTTCTACCGCAAACGTAGATACAGTTGCCCTTGTGGAAAACGTTTTGCGGAAGACAATACGTTTGTTCAGCGTTATCAAAGACATACAATTGAGTGGAATCAAGCCTTAGGCCTCCGAGTGATCCAGGGTAAGAACTTTAAAGATACAGCCCGACAGTTCCGCACCTCTCAAGCTACAGTCATAAGACGATTTGACCAAATCTCTGCCTCCCGTCTAAAAGAGGTTGAGAAGCTCCCGTCTGTCATCGCTATTGATGAGTATAAAGGGGATACAAATGAGGGGAAATATCAGCTCATCGTTGCCGATGGGAAGACCAGAGAACCGTTGGACATTCTCCCTAACCGCTCTGTAACAACTATAAAGAACTACCTACGCGCAAAAGGCTCAAACGTGAAAGTGGTCGTAATGGATATGAGTCATGCTTTTAAATCTGCGGTGAGAAAAGCTCTGGGAACTCCTATCATTGTGGCCGATAGATTTCACTTTTCCCGTTATATACACTGGGCTCTAGAACGTGTAAGAAGGCGAGTACAAAAAGATTTTCATGCGTATGACCGTAAAAAGTGTAAGAGAATGAAGCACATTTTCCACAAGCCTTATGAACAGCTAAATGATAGGCAAACCTGGTACCTGGAACGATACCTTGGACTTTCTGAAGAGTTGCGCACAGCTTATGCGTTGAAGGAGTCTTACAGGTTGTGGTTTGAAGAAGGGAAAAAGCTTGGCCCTTCAGCACCTGAAAAGGTTAAAGAGGGTTTGTACAACTTTTACCGTAAGGTTGAAAGCGCAGAGTTAAAGGAATTTCAACAAGCTATCCAGACCCTGAAAAACTGGCAAGTAGAAATTTTAAACAGCTTTGCTTTCGGTTATAATAACGGTTTTATTGAGGGGTTGAATAACCAAACTAAGGTCATTAAACGGAATGCGTTTGGTTTTAGACGTTATGATCGTTTCAGACTTCGAGTTTTATTACATCATCAATACAAGTTAAAGGGAATTCATGTAGGTTAAGGAGTAGGAGCAAGCACTCCTACCCCAACATTTGACGTAGAACCTCTTTTTTTTGCTCTAAGATTGTGTCCCGACGAAAGCCAATATTTGTTCTATCGACGACTTTGCCTGATCTATCGTCGCCTTGTTGTCTGCTATCAACGAGTTTTGGATCTTATCGAAGACTTCCAAATTCTATTCTAAGAAAATCTAACAACTAAAAAAGGAGCCTCCCATATTCCACATGGACATGCTCCTTTTTTAAAGCCTCAATCCGGGCGCTCAATCTCAAACTTCTTAATGCGGTACTGAAGGTTCTGCCTGCTCATGCCAAGGGCTTTGGCTGTTTTGGTGACATTAAAGTCATGATGTAATAGGGCCTTCTGGATATAATAGATTTCAGCTTCAGCTATATAGTCTTCAAGAGGCTTGATTTCTTTATCTCCGTCAAATAGAAAATCTTCTGCATTACTGTTGAGTGTTTTCTCATCCAAGAGCTGCGTCCGCTGCCTGAAGTGTACCGGCAGCTGGGTGTAGCCGATCCGGCCGCCGGTGCCCATCAGATTAAATGCCCCTTCTATAACGTGTTCAAGCTCGCGGACATTTCCCGGCCAATCGTAATTCTTAAACCTCTCATGAACAGAATCTTCAAGACCTTTGACGCCCATTCCGAAAAGCCCGTTATACTTCTCAATAAAATGGCGAAGCAAAGGGTCCAGATCTCCCATTCTTTCTCTTAAAGGGGGGATGAAAATAGAAACTACACTCAATTGATAGTAAAGTTCTTTTCGCAGTCTGCCTTCTGAAATAGCGTCAATCGGATCTTCATTAATGGTGCAGATAATCCTGCATTCAATCGACCGATCAATATCGGAACCAAGTCTGCGGACTTTCTTTTCCCTCAATAACCTTAACAACTTGGTTTGGAGGGGAAGACTTAAACTGTTAATCTCGTCTAAAATCAACGTTCCTTCTGCAGCCTGTTCGAACAACCCTGGATGTTCAATTGTCTCTCCTGAGTCCTCTTTGTTCATTCCAAACAGCAGTTCTTCCATCACCGGGTCAGGGAGGGCGGAACAATTTTGGTTGATCAGGGGCTCTTTTGCCCGGGGGCTGCCATTGTGGATACTGTGGGCAAACAGCTCTTTCCCTGTTCCTGTTTCCCCGATGATCAGAACCGGTGATGACGTATTCGCAGCCCGCCTGCTGTTTTCAATGACCTCTTTAAAAAGTGCATCTTCCCCGATAATGTGATCAAAGGTGTAAAGCGGTTCGTATTTTTTGGAACGATTTTCCCGTATCAATTTCTCCAGCTTGGTGACATCCCGCGCAATCTCCATTGCTCCGATGATCGTATCTTCAAGAAAGACCGGATAGGTATTGTTAATGGTCGTAATCTCGCTGCCTTTCACGTTAAAGTACGTTTGCTTGACATTAATGGCCGGGTTCCCGGTCCGGAGTACATGTAACAGTGTACTTTCCTCACCATAGCTGAATTGGAAAACCTCGAGCAGATTTTTATCGAGGACATCATCAACATCCATTCCCTCGATGTCCATCATTTTCCTATTATATATAATGGTTCGTCCTTCAGAGTTAATAACATGAACGCCTGCATCTATAGAGTCCACTACTTTCTCATAGAGATAAACTAACTCTTGCATATCGTTCACAAACATGTTGTTTTCTCTCCTTTAGTCTGCTGCTCCTGAAAAAATTCAGAAAAATTTTAAAGAATCAGGTTTATGAGTTTGAAAACCCGGTTCACAGTGTAATAGTGTAATGTGCAAGGTAGTTTTTCATCAAGCATTTGACCCTTTTATGAATGTTTGGAAATTCTGTTTCATACACATGTTGTCGAGCATTTATTGAAGAATGGTAAAAAAATTATGCAAAATGCTTGAAAAATGCAACTATCTTTTGCATTATTATATATGTAAGGGTTTTCTGATTGCAAATATTTTTTGCGTTATTACCCTGCAATATATGAATATACTAATTTTTTATTCTAAATAAAGGGGGAAATGAAATTGATTCCGTACAAACATGAACCATTCACAGATTTTTCGAAAGAAGAAAATCAGAAAGCATTTAAAGAGGGCCTTAAATTAGTAGACAGTTATTTGGGGCAGGATTATCCGCTGACAATCGGTGGGGAAAAGATCACCACTGAAGATAAGATCGTTTCTGTGAACCCGGCGAATAAAGAACAAGTTGTAGGCCGTGTTTCCAAAGCCAGCCGCGAGCTAGCTGAAAAAGCGATGAACGAAGCTTACGAAACGTTCCAGACGTGGAGAAAAGTAAAGCCGGAAACTCGTGCAGACATCTTGTTTAAGGCTGCTGCCATTGTACGCCGCCGCAAGCATGAATTCTCTGCAATTCTTGTAAGAGAGGCAGGCAAGCCTTGGAATGAAGCAGATGCGGATACAGCTGAAGCTATTGACTTCATGGAATATTACGGTCGCCAAATGCTTCGCATCGCAGAAGGCTTCAAGGTAGAGAGCCGTCCTGGCGAATACAATCAATTCAACTACATTCCACTTGGAGTAGGTGTAGTCATTTCCCCTTGGAACTTCGCTTTCGCCATCATGGCTGGTACAGCGGTTGCAGCAATCGTATCTGGTAACACAGTACTTCTGAAACCGGCTTCCACTACACCGGTTGTGGCCGCGAAATTCATCGAGGTCCTTGAAGAAGCAGGTCTTCCTAAAGGCGTTATCAACTTCATCCCTGGAAGCGGATCAGAAATGGGTGATTATATAGTGGATCATCCGAAAACTCGTTTCGTATCTTTCACAGGTTCCCGTGATGTAGGTACACGCATCTATGAGCGTGCTTCGAAAGTGCATGATGGACAAATCTGGCTGAAGCGTGTTATCGCTGAAATGGGCGGTAAGGATACAATTGTGGTAGATAAAGAAGCAGACTTGGAGTTGGCTGCAAAATCAATCGTGGCATCTGCATTTGGATTCTCAGGGCAAAAATGTTCTGCATGTTCCCGTGCAGTAATCGTTGAAGACGTTTACGATCAAGTACTTGAGCGTGCTGTAGAACTGACAAAAGAATTGACTGTCGGCGATACAACAGACCGTGAAACATTCATGGGACCTGTTAATGACCAGGCTGCATTCGATAAGATCATGAACTACATCGAAATCGGGAAAGAAGAAGGCCAATTGATGATCGGTGGAGAAGGAGACGACTCCAAAGGTTACTTCATCAAGCCAACAATCTTTGCTCATGTAGATCCGGAAGCTCGCATCATGAAAGAAGAGATCTTCGGACCTGTTGTGGCATTCACAAAAGCGAAGGACTTCACTCATGCAATTGAAATTGCAAACAACACTGACTACGGTTTGACTGGTGCCGTTATCACCAACAACCGTGCACATATCGAGCAAGCCCGTGAAGATTTCCATGTCGGAAACCTTTATTTCAACCGAGGTTGTACAGGAGCAATCGTTGGATACCAGCCATTCGGCGGATTCAACATGTCGGGTACTGACTCCAAAGCAGGCGGTCCGGACTACTTGCTTCTTCACATGCAGGCAAAAACAACATCTGAAATGCTATAAGACTGCCAACCTAATGGAGCCTTCAAAAGGAGGCTCCATTGATTATAACAGGGAGGTTTACTACCCGTAGTTTGCTGTTCAGAGATAAAGGGTTTTTCGTCTGTCAGCAATTCTATATAAAGAGCTTTATATGCGGACATACTTTTAATCGAAACTTTCATACTTAACCAGGAAACCCAATTAAATGAGGAGGAGGAACAAAAAATGTCAAGGAATTCTCAATCAATCATAGAACAAACCCAGGAATACGGAGCGAATAATTATCACCCGCTTCCAATCGTGATCTCAGAGGCAGAAGGTGTATGGGTGAAAGATCCAGAAGGAAACAAATACATGGATATGCTCAGTGCGTATTCGGCTGTAAACCAGGGACACCGCCATCCAAAAATCATACAGGCGCTGAAAGACCAGGCTGACCGCGTGACGTTGACTTCCCGCGCATTCCACAATGACCAGCTGGGGCCTTGGTATGAAAAAATCTGTAAAATGACAAACAAAGATATGGCACTTCCGATGAATACGGGTGCCGAAGCTGTTGAGACAGCCATCAAGACAGCTCGCCGCTGGGCGTACGATAAGAAAGGTGTGGCAGATAACCAGGCTGAAATCATTGCTTGTAAAGGAAATTTCCATGGCCGTACAATGTCTGCAGTTTCTCTTTCTTCCGAGGAAGAATACAAGCGTGGATTCGGGCCGATGCTTCCAGGGATCAACCTTGTTCCATATGGCGATATTGACGCTTTGAAAGAAGCCATTACGCCTAATACAGCTGCATTCTTGATTGAACCCATCCAGGGTGAAGCGGGTATCGTCATGCCTCCTGAAGGCTTCCTGAAGGCAGCTTATGAGCTGTGTAAAGAGAACAATGTTCTTTTCATTGCGGATGAAATTCAGGCAGGCCTTGCACGTACGGGTAAAATGTTTGCTTGTGAGTGGGAAGATGTGGAGCCGGATATGTATATCCTTGGAAAAGCACTTGGCGGAGGGGTATTCCCGATTTCCTGCGTGGTAGCCGATGAAGACATCCTTGGTGTGTTCAATCCTGGTTCACACGGATCGACCTTCGGCGGAAATCCAATGGCATGCGCTGTTTCTGTCGCTTCACTGGAAGTGCTGGAAGATGAGAACCTTGCTGACCGTTCCTTAGAGCTTGGCGAATACTTTACCAAGAAGCTAAAAGAGATCGATAATCCAAAAATCAAAGAAGTGCGGGGAAGAGGACTATTTATCGGAGTCGAGTTGACTGAGCCTGCCCGCAGCTATTGTGAGAAGCTTAAAGAAGAAGGCTTGCTGTGTAAAGAAACACACGAAACGGTCATCAGGTTTGCTCCTCCACTGATCATCAGCCAGGAAGACCTTGATTGGGCGATTGAACGCATTCAGAAAGTACTGTCGAAGTAATACTTTCTGGTAGTTCGATGAATATTCAAAGCGGGTTCCGCAGAGTTTCCGTGTTAGTGACCGGAAGTCCCCTGGGAAAGCTTTGTAAAACCATGCTGCTGATAGACTGTGAAGTGAATTCATGAAAAACCCATAAATCATTAAGCATTTCTCTGGTTGTATGTTACAATAACAACGGTTTTAGATTACACAATAAAGAGGCGAATTTTTCAATGGGAGAAAACCTGAATCTGTTTACATCTACTCAACACGTAATCAATGATGCGCTCGGAAAGCTTGGTTATAGTGAGGAAATGTTTGAACTTTTAAAAGAGCCGGTCCGGATGCTGACTGTACGCATTCCTGTCCGCATGGATGATGGAAAAATAAAGGTCTTTACAGGGTACAGAGCCCAGCATAATGATGCGGTCGGACCTACTAAAGGGGGCGTCCGCTTCCATCCTGAAGTGGATGAGGAGGAAGTGAAAGCATTATCAATGTGGATGAGCCTGAAATGCGGCATTGTTGACTTGCCTTACGGCGGAGGGAAAGGCGGTATTGTCTGCGATCCAAGAACAATGTCCTTCACCGAGCTGGAGAGGCTGAGCCGCGGCTATGTACGGGCAATCAGCCAAATTGTCGGGCCCACAAAAGACATTCCTGCTCCTGACGTATATACCAATTCACAAATCATGGCTTGGATGATGGATGAGTACAGCCGATTGCGTGAAAATGACTCTCCAGGTTTCATTACCGGAAAACCATTGGTATTGGGAGGCTCACAAGGCCGTGAAAAGGCAACAGCACAAGGTGTAACAATCTGTATAGAAGAAGCGGCCAAGAAAAAAGGCATTGATATTAAAGGTGCCCGCGTGGTCATTCAAGGTTTCGGGAACGCCGGTAGCTTCCTTGCAAAGTTCATGCATGATGCAGGCGCCAAAGTCATTGCCATATCGGATGCCCATGGAGCTCTTCATGACCCGAAAGGTTTGGATATTGATTATCTGCTGGATCGCCGTGACAGCTTTGGAACCGTTACAACGTTATTTGAAAATACAATCTCAAACAAGGATTTATTGGAGCTGGATTGTGATATCCTTGTCCCGGCAGCCATTTCCAATCAAATCACAGAGTCAAATGCTCATAGCATCAAAGCATCGATTGTTGTTGAGGCAGCAAACGGTCCGACAACTTTCGAAGCAACCAGAATCCTTTCAGAGAGGGACATCCTCCTCGTACCTGACGTGCTGGCTAGCGCTGGCGGGGTAACTGTATCGTACTTTGAATGGGTGCAGAATAACCAAGGGTATTACTGGACGGAAGAAGAAGTGAATGAAAAACTTCACACCAAGCTGGTAGAGGCATTCAATAATGTTTACGAAACATCAATGAACCGCCGTGTCAACATGCGTTTGGCAGCCTATATGGTTGGCGCCCGCAAGATGGCGGAAGCGTCCAGATTCAGAGGCTGGGTTTGAAAGAAATGTCGATCAGGCAATGGCGCCTGGTCGGCATTTTTTATGCGAAGTGTTTAGTTTATGTACTGTAGGAAGAGGAATGATGGAGCTGATCTAACTGAACAAGGTGATTAGCTCTTTGCTTTTTTGTTTACCCGGATAATTTCTGTGAAATTATCGCTATATCTCATGAACTACATAGTAAATTGCAATAAAGTTTTAGAAAAGAGCCTTATTTCAAGAAGTACAACATAGGCAAAAGGTATATAATAATAGGAAATCAGTCTATCCAAGGAGAGTTTTAAATGAGCGAAATTTCCATTCGTGAAAAGTCGCGGGCTGCAGTGGAAGAAGCAGTTGCCCTTCAAAAGAAGTACTATGCAACAGGTAAAACAAGACCATTGGAAGCGAGAAAAGAAAACCTTAAAAAGTTAGCCGATGTGCTCCGGAAAAACGAGTCAAACATCCTTAAAGCACTTCATCTTGATTTGAATAAATCTGAAAGAGAAGCGTATACAACAGAAATCGGTATCTTGCTCGAAGAAATCAGCTATACTTTAAAAAATCTGGATTCCTGGGCAAAACCGAAGAAAGTAAAAACCGCTTTGACTCATATAGGGTCCAAAGGATTTCGCATCCCTGAACCGTATGGTGTCACATTGATCATCGCACCATGGAACTATCCAATCCAATTGGCGATTTCACCTTTGATTGGAGCATTGGCAGCGGGAAACACAGCAATAGTCAAACCTTCCGAATTAACACCGCACACATCAAGGATCCTTTCTGACATAGTGGAAAGCCATTTTAGTAAAGAGCTGGTCTATGTCGTGGAGGGGGGAATCCAAACGAACCAGCTCCTTTTAGATCAGGCGTTCGACTACATTTTTTTTACGGGCAGTGTCCCGGTCGGCAAAATTGTGATGGAAGCCGCCTCCAAGCGGTTGATTCCCGTTACGCTGGAATTGGGAGGGAAGAGTCCTTGTATTGTTCATGAAGACGCAGATCTTAGTCTTGCGGCAAAACGGATAGCGTTTGGAAAGCTGACCAACTCAGGTCAAACTTGCATAGCGCCTGATTATTTGTTTGTTCATCGCAGTGCAGAAGCCGAGTTTATAAAAGAATACAAAAAAGCTGTTCATGAATTTTATGGGAAAGAGCCATTGCACAGCGACCAGTATGGAAGGATTGTCAATGAGCGCCATTATAACCGGTTGAAGGCCTACATGAATGATGGAAAAGTCATTTATGGCGGAGGAACCGATGACCGAACCCTGCAGATACAACCAACATTGATCAAACCTCATCACACTGATGTACCTGTCATGACAGAAGAAATTTTTGGACCGATTTTTCCTGTGCTCACCTATGAAAGACTGGAAGAGGTCAAGACTTTTATAACAAGCCGTCCAAAGCCGCTTGCGCTATATTTGTTCACGGGAAATGAGAATGTGGAAAAAGACATTACCGATAATCTTTCTTATGGCGGCGGCTGTATCAATGACACCCTAATGCATGTTGCTACCCCTCATCTCCCATTTGGCGGCGTAGGAGAAAGCGGGATTGGAAGTTACCATGGAGAAAGCAGCTTCTCCACCTTCTCACATTATAAAAGTGTTTTGAAGCAAACCAATCTCTTTGATTTTTCCTTTAAATACCCCAATTCGGAAAAAGGCTTGAAGATAGTTAGGAGACTGTTTCGGTAGACTTTTCGGATTGTAATTAGTATAACCCATTCTCAAGTGCGGATTTGTAGTAGTGGGGCCGCAAACGGGTTGCTTGCAGAACTGCCATGTTGAATTGGTAAAGCATGAAGAATTGGTAGGAAGATGGAGCCATTAAGGAAAGTCACCTACAAAACCGCCGTGGATTGGTAGGAGAGTCTGGCTTCAAAAGCAAGTCACCTACAAAATCGAGGGAAATTGGTACGAGCGTTGGTCCTGTAAGGAAAGTCACCCGCAAACAAGCCACCTTCAGAATTTACAAACCAAAAAAAGACAAACCCCGCATCGGAGTTTGTCTTTTGTGATTTATCGAGTCGGGCGGGCTTCAGGTGAATGCTCAGCTTCTTCAGAAGGAGCAAACAGAAGACCGATATTGATTAAGCCGGCAATACCGACTAAACCATATACAAGGCGGGCAAGTGCTGAATCTTGTCCGCCGAAGATAGCGGCAACTAGGTCGAATTGGAAGAACCCTACAAGTCCCCAGTTGATTGCTCCAATGATAGTAAGGACCAGTGCAATACGTTGAATTGTACTCATGTTGTGACCTCCTTATGGGTTAGGTGCCGG
This sequence comes from Rossellomorea sedimentorum, assembly GCF_046237645.1. Lineage (GTDB taxonomy): Bacteria > Bacillota > Bacilli > Bacillales > Bacillaceae_B > Rossellomorea > Rossellomorea sedimentorum. The sequence continues at coordinate 3,472,460 of NZ_CP143546.1, read as the reverse complement.
CTTTAATCTTTAGTTCACTCGGCACTTTTTATTCATGTTTCCTTCATAGCTTGTTGCTTTTAGCAAATTATTATGCATATGCCGAAAAAATATCAATGGGCATTTTCTTTGCAATAAGGGAACATTATATCTGATAATGAAAAGGCAGAGAAGAAAATCCTGGCTTTACATAAGAGGAAGCCGCTAAAAATAGAGGAGGTAACAGTATGAACAGTTTTGCTTTTTATAATCCTACTAAATTGATTTTCGGGAAAGATGAAGTGGAAAAGCTTAAGGAAGAAATTCCACATTACGGCAAAAAGGTCCTGCTTGTTTACGGAGGAGGAAGCATTAAACGCAATGGCCTCTATGATCGGGTAACAAGTTTATTAAACGAAATAGATGCTGAAGTTCATGAGCTTGCCGGTGTTGAACCTAATCCGCGTATTTCCACTGTAAGAAAAGGTGTGGAGATCTGCAAAAATGAAGGAATCGACTTTCTCCTTGCAGTTGGTGGAGGAAGCGTCATCGACTGTACCAAGGCAGTCGCTGCAGGTGCAAAATATGACGGCGATGCATGGGATCTCGTGACAAAGAAAGCTGTCGCAGAAGAAGCCCTTCCATTCGGTACAGTTCTGACATTGGCTGCTACTGGTTCCGAAATGAACGCCGGTTCTGTTATCACAAATTGGGAAACACATGAGAAATATGGCTGGGGAAGCCCTGCCGTATTCCCTAAATTCTCAATATTGGATCCGCAAAATACGTTTACTGTGCCAAGAGACCAAACAATTTACGGTATGGTTGACATGATGTCCCACGTTTTTGAACAATACTTCAATAACGCAACGAACACTCCGTTACAGGACAGGTTGTGTGAGGCTACATTGAGAACCGTGATTGAAACAGCTCCTAAGCTTCTGGATAACCTGGAAAGCTATGAGCATAGAGAAACCATTCTCTATTCAGGAACGATTGCATTGAACGGTATGCTGCAGATGGGGTACCGCGGTGACTGGGCTACCCATAACATTGAGCATGCGGTTTCAGCGGTTTATGACATTCCGCACGCCGGCGGTCTGGCAATCCTGTTCCCGAACTGGATGAGACATAATATTGATGTGAACCCTGAGCGTTTTGCTCAAATGGCTGTACGTGTATTTGACGTAAACCCTGAAGGGAAATCTGCAAAAGAAACCGGACTTGAAGGGATCGATAAGCTTTCAGAATTCTGGAGCAGCATCGGAGCTCCTTCCCGTCTGGCGGATTATGACATCACCGATGAAAAAATTGAGGAAATGACTGAAAAGGCAATGGCAAACGGGGGATTTGGCAACTTCAATTCCATGAAACATGAAGATGTAAAAGCCATCCTTCAAGCCTCCCTTTAATTCTCAAAAAGGACTGATTCTTAGCTGAATCAGTCCTTTTTCATGCCTCTTTTCTTGCTAGTTAATAGTAAGTTTAAGAGATATGGCCGGAATTCCCAGGAATTATCTTGGTCAGCAAGAATGAAAAGAGCAATTCACCTTTTTCATAGAGAAAAGCCCTGGTACGCAAGGGAAAAATCCGGCCCATTGAATTTTTCCGATAGCAGCCATCTATACAAAAACAGCTTTTTTTATAAATATAAAAATGTATCCGTTTACAAGTTGGGTCCTTTCTTGATTCTCTACTCGGGTTTAGGTAAAGTGTTTACTGTAGGCTGGTCAGAAAAAAAGAATAGCCATCAGTCAAGATTTTCGTTTAGTTATCTTTGCCAACAGGAATGATAAAAACGACTAAACAATCAATTGGAGGAAAATGATATGACACATGTACGCTTTGATTATACAAAAGCACTGCCTTTCTTTGGTGAACATGAACTTACATACTTGAAAGATGCTGTAAAAACAGCTCATAATGCCCTGCATGAAGGAACTGGTGCAGGAAGTGATTTTCTTGGATGGGTCGACCTTCCGGAAAACTATGATAAAGAAGAATTCTCCAGAATTCAAAAGGCTTCTGAAAAAATCAAAAACGATTCTGATGTCCTGCTTGTCATTGGAATCGGGGGTTCTTACCTTGGGGCAAGAGCGGCTCTTGAAATGCTGAATCACAGTTTTTACAATGCTCTTCCAGGTGAACAGCGTAAAACACCTCAAGTCCTGTTTTTAGGAAACAATATCAGCTCGACTTATATGACAGATTTGATGGACCTTCTTGAAAATAAAGACTTCTCCATCAATGTCATTTCAAAATCAGGTACAACAACCGAGCCTGCGATCGCATTCCGTATCTTCCGCAAAAAGCTGGAAGAAAAATACGGTGTAGAGGAAGCAAGGAAGCGTATCTATGCAACGACGGACAAAGCAAAAGGTGCTCTTAAAACATTGGCTAACGATGAAGGATACGAAACATTCGTCGTGCCTGATGATGTCGGGGGCCGTTATTCTGTCCTTACCGCTGTAGGACTTCTTCCAATCGCAGTGAGCGGGATTGACATTGAAGCGATGATGAACGGCGCTGCCGCTGCGCGCAATGACTTCAATACCGGCGATCTCGAAGAAAATCCAGCATATCAATATGCTGCAGTAAGAAATGTCCTTTATAACAAAGGAAAAACTATTGAAATGCTGATCAACTATGAGCCTGGCCTTCAATACTTCTCCGAGTGGTGGAAGCAGTTATTCGGTGAAAGTGAAGGAAAAGACCAAAAAGGAATCTTCCCTGCATCTGCAAACTTCTCAACAGATCTTCACTCCATGGGACAATATGTCCAAGAGGGAAGAAGAGACCTGTTCGAAACGGTCATCAAGGTTTCTGAACCGCGCCATGAATTGACAATCGAAGAAGCAGAAAGTGACCTGGACGGCCTTAACTATCTGGCAGGGCAGACAGTAGACTTTGTTAACAACAAAGCATTTGAAGGAACGCTGCTTGCCCACACTGACGGAGGCGTGCCGAACCTTATCGTTGAAATTCCGGCTATGGATGCATACACATTCGGTTATCTGGTGTACTTCTTTGAAAAAGCATGTGCCATCAGCGGTTACCTTCTTGGCGTCAATCCATTTGACCAGCCTGGGGTTGAAGCATACAAAGTGAACATGTTTGCCCTTCTTGGAAAACCAGGATTTGAAGAAAAGAAAGCCGAGCTTGAAAAGCGTCTTAAATAATAAAGAAAAGAAAGAAGCTGACATCCCTGCGGGTGCAGCTTCTTTTTTTAATGTGACTTGGTTTTTATCCTTCTATTTATATTACACCGAAAAAGATTGGTTAAGAGAGCGAGCCCGTGCTTTTAGAGAATGCCTAATGAAAGCTCCCTAAGAAGCGAATACCATCATTTTATAAAATAGGGTGTCACATGAAAGGTTCATAAGACCAAAAACCCGTCCTTATAGAGATTAGGGTCTCTCATGAAAGGTCCATAAGACCAAAAACCCGTCCTTATAGAGAATAGGGTGTCACATGAAGGGTCCATAAGACCAAAATCCCGTCCTTATAGAGAATAGGGTGTCACATGAAGGGTTCATAAGACCAAAAACCCGTCATTATAGAGAATAGGGTGTCACATGAAGGGTCCATAAGACCAAAATCCCGTCCTTATAGAGAATAGGGTGTCTCATGAAGGGTTCATAAGACCAAAATCCCGTCATTATAGAGAATAGGGTGTCACATGAAAGGTTCATAAGACCAACAATCCGTTATGTTAGAGAATAGGGTGTCACATGAAAGGTTCATAAGACCAAAACCCCGTTATTTTTAACCTAGGGTGTCCCATGGGGCTCGCCGGGGTGAAATTTTAACCTCTTAACAGAGCCATTTCTCGAGATTGGAGTCCCAAAGACGATGAGTCCTCTGAATTACTCCCACCCTCCCCTTCTTTTTCATATTTCATGACTTATCCCACCCACTCTGGGAAAAACTAACCGAAAAGAAAGGAGTGTTGGGGATGATTGAACTTCCTTCAAAGCTGGAGGGGCAGCATTTTCAGTTATACAAATTGGAGCAGCAACTCAAGCCTTTGGGATACAGCATTGGTGGAAACTGGGACTATGACCATGGATACTTTGATTATAAAATCGATGACGAAGTCGGATATCAATTTCTGCGAGTTCCATTTGCCGCGGTGGACGGACAGCTTGATTCCTATGGAGCTACCGTCGAATTTGGAAGGCCTTTTCTGCTTTCGCATAAGTATCAGCGGGGACTAGATGATCATGCGTCAACGGGTACGTTTTCAGGAACGACCAATCAATTTTCAGAACCGGAAGACGCGGATGCGAGTTTTCCGGAGGAATATGTATCCGTAGGTGTCGAGCTTGTAAAAGAACTGGAAGACCAGCTGCTGACGTAATCATGTTTCACTTGAAATGACCAGCAGCCCGTCTTCCGGATGGACAACGGTCTCCAGGGGAGGGTTCACAATCGTGCGCTCTCCTTTTTTGATTCCTAAGAGGATGATATTCTTTTTCAAAAGAGTGCTGCTTAGTTCACTGAATGATTTTTCACACCATTCCGGACAGGTATTGATGACCTTAAGGTTGTTGCCTTTTAGATGATTCAACAACTCCAGTATGGTGGTGCTCATTCCTTTTGACAGGATGGTGTCCATAATGATGTAGCTTGTTTGTTTGTTGGTTTGAATGACTTCGTCCGCACCCGCTCTCTCGGCATTTGCAATATGGTCACTGGTGAGGATTTCTGCAACACAATAGAGTCCGGGTACGATCCCTTTCATCGCAAGCAAGGTCATCACTGTATTCATATCGGCATCCATTTCGTTCTTATTTTGATCGGCAGTAATGACAGCTATTGAGGCTTCTTTAATGCCTGCTTTCATGAGGATGTTATCACGGAATGCCTGACCTTTTATAAAATGGATGTTAAGATTTTTGTAAGGATTTTCTTTAAGAGTATCATCAATCAGGGTGATCCCCTGCTGATTATTAAAGGATGTAAGCTGATCGATGATCTCTCTTGAACGCTCATTCCATCCAACGATGATAGTGTGGTTTTTGCCCATAAATGAGACTCTTCCTTCAAGGTATGCATTTTGAGTTCTGACTGTCGATGTAGCGAGTGTAACAAAGTAGGTGGTTAAAAACCCTGCTCCTAAGAGAATCAACAGCATGGCTAAAATCCTTCCAGCTGCAGTCAATGGCACATAATCTCCATATCCGACCGTGGAAGTCGTAATGATCGCCCACCATATGCCGTCAAAGACAGTCGGGAAAGTTTCCGGTTCTATTAAATGGATCAGTACGCCAAAAGCAGAAATAGCACCAAGCGCAATGGTTAAGGTTCTCACTAAAATGGGCCATCTTAAAAACCGCTGATAAAAAGAAATGCTCATAAAATTTCTCCTTTCCCACATTCTCATACATTATTCCCTGATTCACTTTAAAATAAAAGGAGGTTTTCGTTTAGATTGTTGCTTTAGGAAAAATCCAAAGGACCGGATTTTTCCCTCAAGTACAAGAGCTTGTCTAACTGAACAGGGTGATCATCTCTTTTCTTTCTTGCTTACCAGGATAATTTCTATGAATTATCACTATATCTCTTGACCTACATAATTAATAGCAGCAAATCTTTAGTAAAGAGCCAAATAAAAGGACCCTCGATAAGAGAGTCCAAGGAAATACTTATTGAATTTCGAGTTCTTTAATTTCTTTAAAGTCATGGAGAGTATAAGCATGAATTTTTTCAGGAGAAAGAGTATAGATGTTCTCTCCTATATAGATCATCCTTTGTATCTGATTCTCCCAGCCTTCATAAATATCATCCTCTGCCGATTGAACGATTTTAGTCTTGGGGACGATGCCCTTCTCAGGGGTGATTTCAAATACCAGCGCTCCCTGATAGTCAAAGACCTGTTCATACATGCTCCCTTCTTTTTCATGATAAACAGAAACAGGGAAACCAAATAGGTTTTGTACTGGATGCTGGAACAGTGCTTTATGATCCTGAAGTAAATAGGAATGGGTTCCACGGCCTCCGATGATTTCAGTATCCTGCTCTTTGGGATTGTGAAAATCGGATACATCAAAAAGAGAGATTTTCAAACCTGCAGTCAGGACGCGCGGCTCCGCATTAGGCATCTTATCATCCTTCACAAGCTTGGTGTCATAACCAAAACCAATTAAATGAGTTTCGTCCAATGGATGAAGGTAACTGCTGAAGCCCGGAATCTTCAACTCTCCAAGTACTTTTGGCGAGTAGGGGTCGCTCGTATCAATGACAAAGAGTGGGTCCACCTGTTTGAACGTGACCATATACGCTTTTTCTCCCATGAAACGGACAGAATAGATCCGTTCGCCTTTGGCCAGGTCTTCCACCTTTCCGATGTGCTTTAAGTTTTCATCGAGAATATATAGATTATTGGTAGAAGGAGTGCTTTCGTCGCCCCATGGATTTCCTTTTGTCGTGGCAATCCTGAAGTTCCCCTTATATTCATCCATTGAAAACTGGTTTAGGATCGTTCCTCTAATATTAGCCATTGCTGAAAATTGAATCTTGGCCTTATCGATAGAGAATTTATAAATCTCCGTATCGGCGGACTCCCAAGCTATTTCTCCTGCAGGGTTGTATCTGGATAGCGCCATATAAAGATTATTTTTGGACATATAAATCTGATGGCCGCTGCCAAGGTAAGATTCAACATTGATTTCTGAAGAGACATCATCAAGGTCGGCCGATGCAAATAAGGTATAATTGGTCTCGGTCGATTGAGGCATATATTTGATATCATTGTAATTCAGTGAAACGGGTTCCCCGCCGTTCATACTGTCGGTGATCCGGGGACGCAAATCTGCGTTCTCCTGGTTTTCGAGGATCCAGTAATTGGGGTAATGATTTGCGACAAAGTATACAAAAGATCCTACTTTTCGGGCAGCAACATAATTTCCTTCCATGCCAAATTCCCGCAGCAGCTCCGGTTTCTTTTTATCAGAGATATCATAAATGAACGTCTTCATCATTCCGTACATCGGCACGACCATTGAATCAGAAGATTCTTTCTTCGGAAGTGTCTTTGTCTCATGCTCCTCAGTCCAGCTGTTTCCAATGACAACCAGCTTATTCTCATGCAAGAACAGGTGCTGTGGAGAAAAATTATGAGCGAAGGACACCGAAGAAGCGACTTCCATCTGACTGACAGGAGAAGCTTTCGTTATGATCAATTTTTGGGAGGCAATCTGGTAAATATAAGTCCCATCCGTCTTGACCATGTCCGCTTCATCTACGCCTTGCACCTGATTGTTGGTCGTACTGTGTTTGGAAGAGGAGGATTCATTCTCCATTACGGCATTTCCACTTCCGGCAGCATCGTCTGCTGATTCTTCTGTAGCAGCTCCGTCAAACAGGGAAAACTTCGCTCTGTATTCTTTCTCTCTTTTAATAGCATATTTAAAATACTGATTAAGGTCTTCTTTTGATTTCACTTCTGGAAGGGTGGGGACAACGGCGAACTCTATGGTATGATCTCCGCGGACGGGAAGACCCAAGAAAGATTTGACGTCTGAAGAAATGTGCAGGGTGAAAAATTCAGTCTCGGTAGAGTAGCCGTCTTTAGGCGGGTGTATGGTGACACTCTTTCGATTCTCGCTTACAGTGACCGTAACGGGGATATTTTCCCCCTTATTATCTACAACGTAGAAAGAGTCTTCATTGAGCTGTTTGATCGGCTGAGAAAATTCCAAACTCCAAATCTTGTCGGAAAGGACGATATTTCTCTCTGTACTCCGGGCACCGGTCTCTACAGCAGGTTGTTTAACGTAAACAAAAATAATGGTCAGAGCGAGCAGGAGACCAGCAGCGCCAATCCATAATCTTTTCATCTTCTTCACTCCTATCTTTTTCTATTACAGAAGTAGACGAAGATGAAACAATAATGTTACATAAAAGGGAAAATAACCCTCACCTGACTTTGGCGATGATGCCGTTATGGACTTTGATATAACCTGATTTCAGGATATCCAGCCCGTTTTCGTACATATAGAGTCCCATCTGCTCTACGGTCATCAGTTCGCGGTAAGTGTGGTTCATCACGTCTGCAAAGATATTATAGTAGATACGTGAGTGCAGCTGATTTCGTGGTGTGGTCATGATTACATAGCCATTCGGTTTAAGAAATTTCCTGTGCCAGTCGATGACCTCGGGTTTATATTCATCCGGGAAATGTTCCAAAAGCCCGACTGAAATAACAATATCAAATTCTTTTCCATATGGCAGATTGCGGATATCCTCGACCACATACTCGATGTGAAAGTCCTCCTTATAGCATACTTTTGGTTGTCCGGTCATTCGGTCTTCACCTAGAAATGGATAGGAATCCGGAAATTCTTCAAACCTGGTTGTCTTACAGTATTCATCATAATCGACCATCACTACATCCGCTCCAGGATACATGGCAGCAAGCTGCATTGCTTCATATCCTTCAGCGGCCCCTAAAAACAGAATTCTTGGTTTGGAAACATTCAGCCCTTCAAATAGTGCACGCTTTCCGCGGGGATCCCAGATACCGTCCTGTATACGGTGAACATAATTCCATAACTGAATCCTCACTGCATCGCCAAGCGCAGCCTTAATCTCAACAGGTTTAAAAGACTTCAAGCTGGTGAAGAACTTTTCTTTTTCTTTCTGCTGCTCAAGCGGCACATCCTTTGAAAACCATTCATGGAAGGACTTATTGAAATATTGCCAGGAAGTATGGGCGCTCATGGACTTACCGTGTTCTTCTTCATATTGCTGTCTGTCAGCAGAATAATTTTTCACCTCGAATGGACGGCCGACATCTTTCCAGGACAACAAAGCCCAGTCACGAATGGTATTCACTTTCACAAATTTGTTATATTCTTTCTCTGAAAAGTTGCGGAGATCCATCCGGAAGTTTCTCTGCAATTCACTTGTTCCGATATGAGAATCGTTATATGGCTTCGTCTCTTCGGGCAAAATTTGGGCTTGCAGCATAATAGCCTCCCCTATTAATTTCTGAATTTTCTTTCATTATATAAGGCGTTGTATACGTTTACAAGAGAAGGTAGTACGAAAAAACTTAATAGAAAAAAATTATATAAAACCACTTGATAAAAGATCATAAACTTTATATAATAAAAAGCGTCGCAACATTATATTACGGGGCATTAGCTCAGCTGGGAGAGCGCTTCGCTGGCAGCGAAGAGGTCAGCGGTTCGAGCCCGCTATGCTCCATACCGCATTAAATCAACGTTTGCGAGACGTTAGAAGGACAGTAGCGAAACGGTGCTAAATCCGTTAGCGAAACGCCCTCTTTTTCGGTACTTACCGGGAAGGGGGCTTTTTTGCGTTTATGGCACATTCCGAAAAACGTCGGGGCAAACGAGTGAAACAATCCACCGTTAAAACCCACCGAAAGAATTTATTCGATTTACCCACATTGTTCGAAAAATCCTACACTATTAAAAAATCCGAAGGTCTATCGGAATCTACACTTTACCGATACCGCCACGCACACAAGTTATTCGTACAGTTTCTCGAGACGAACGGGCACTCGCAAGACTTCCGAGAGTTAACCGTTGATAACTGCCGGGGCTTTTCAACCTGGCTGCTGAACGATAGACCCCGAAATGAAGGGCATAAGTACAAGCCGGAATCTTCGAAAACAGACGGTATAAGCCCTCGTTCGGTTAACGACATTATTAAATCCTTACGCACAAGTTTCAGTGTGCTAGTTGACGATAATGTAATCGATAGTAACCCGTTTGACAGTGTCAAAAGCGTGAAGCAACCGCAGAAGCTAATTAACACGTTAACACCTGACGAGCTCAAGTCTTTAATGATGTCACTCGACAAACGGAGTTACCCGCAATTTCGAGATTACGTTTTGATAACTGTTCTGATTGAAACAATGGCAAGAATATCCGAAGTTCTAACGTTGAAACTCTCAGACGTGGACTTGTCATCGAAGGAAATCATATTCAAGTCGGAAATCACAAAAACGAGAGTAGGTCGCATTGTTCCGATTCAGCAACGGACAGCACGTTTATTAAAGGAATTAATCGTAGAGGTTGAGGAGTTCGAGAGTGAGTATGTTTTCCTTTCGAATTACGGTGATCCGTTGACGCCGAATAACTTCCGGAAAAGGTTGGCTAGTTATGCGAAACAAGTAGGCATCAAAAAGCGAGTTCACCCGCACTTAATCCGTCATTCAGCAGCAACGATTTATCTGGAATCGGGCGGAAACTTACGATACTTACAATCACTGCTAGGGCACGTAGACCAACGAATGACGTCCAGGTATACGCATCTTTCCAGGGCATCTATCGCAGAGAATCGTGAGCAATTTTCGGCATTGAACGAAGTCATGGGGAAGTTAAATAAACCTCGTAAGTTAAAGAGGTAGACGAGAAAAAGACAAATAAAAAAGGCACGCCGACCGAGTGAAGGACGAACCAACACTCGATACAAAACGCACCTACCCTATCGCAATTGTATCGAAAAAAGTGAGCCTTCGCAAGGTTTATTTAAGTGTGCCTTCTAACGGAGGGACAAGTATGACCATTTATCTATCGGACTATCAAACGTTTCAATCAACGCAGGAGCTAAACCATCACGTTAGACAGCACGAGAAAGCATATACATACGAACTAACCGGCAGCCAACGAGCAGTATTACGTTTCATTGCGAGATATTCCGTTAAATACGCAGGGGCTAGTCACTTAAAGACGAGTACAATCGCAGAGGGCACCGATAAGTCAGAAAGAACAGTCAGACGTATTATTAAGGCACTCGAGGGCTATGGCGTAATTAAACGGGTTGCAACGATTCGACCGAAGTCAGGTGGATCAGGTGCGAATATTATCGTTATTTTACCATTCGTGGCACCCCGTTTGTCAGACCGTTCAAATGCCGATAAGCCACACCAGGCAACTAGTGAGCCGGACAATCGCAGAAATGAACCTTTACATAAACGAGATAGACCTAATTACGTATTAGATACGAGAGTACCGTTAGAGTCGGCAGTTAAGAACTGCATACCAACGCCAATATATGACGCCCTGGCACCGTTCTACAACGCTAAGGAAATGCAAAGGCTAACGGGTGTCATTCTTCGGGCAAAAGCGAGTGTGCATCGAGACATTCGTATTGAAGACCATACAGAAGCATTTAAGGTAACGGTATTCGATTGCATTAGACGAGTGAAGTCCGGTAGTATCCGTAAACTAGACGGGTATTTGCATACGGCTATGAAGCGATTGTTTAGACGGTTGAGCATCGTTGAGGCGTTCGATTGGTGACTTCATCTTAGAAATAGATATAGGAAGGTTACTTGTTTACTTCTAGAGCGAATAAATAGTAAAATTGTACCAATAGTAAGGGCCGATTTTAAATGTCTGTCTAAAAAGGAGTGTCTTTATTTGGGGGAAGTAATTTATGAAAAAGTGATAAGAACTAACCGTGGCAAATATTCAACTTTATCAATCCAAAAAGAATCAGAAGGATTTAAGGTATTATTAGACCGTTTCTATGTAGGTAGTTATGTTCGTTCTGAATCGGACGCTATTTTCATAGATTATGGGACGTATGAAAACCTAGAAGATGCAAAAAAGGTTCAAAAGGAAGTAAGGTATTCTTATAGGTTGAAAGAATATAAAGAAAAAGGCATCAAGTTAATATCGATTGGGGTTTCGATTATATTTTTTATTACCTTTGTAATCTTTTGTTACGGGGGATTACATCAACTTGGTTTCAGAGAAGGCCTTTTATACTTTGGTACTCTTATTGCAACATGTATAGCATATCCATTAACTGATAAAGTTACGGAGAAAATATTCGGAAAAATTTAGTGAATAGGATTAGGAATGTGTACTTGTCTCTTCGCTGGTATTTACAAATAAATCAAGAGTGCAATTTTCGTATAGGAAGAAATGTGGAATAATCGAGTTCAGCGAGGGCATACCGGTAAGTTAACGTAATGTTACATCGTTGCACAATGTGTAAAATGACAATGTTTGAGCACCGTTTAGCAACATTTAAACACCGGGCATCGCGTTCAACAGGCGAGCACTTTCGAAAATATCGAGGGGCAGCCGTCTATCCGCTTGACTGGATGTCGAGGTAACGGATCCACGAAGACACATCGAGGGATTAATACGGGGAATATCAAATGAATACGATATACAAAATTACTTCCTATAATAATATATTATGTAAACTTAAGTTCGGGTTTAACCGTTGATATGAAGGTATTCGTTGACTACGTCGTTATGAATACGTTATTCATTCTGGTGAATCTTTGGTATATCAACGTTTGTTAACGAGAGGTGAACGAGTATTTTGTATACGATATACAGTCGGTGTCATCGATAATTAGCCCGTTTTCACTCGCCTGGACCTGGTGTTGATAAAAGTTAACCCCCCGGGGGATATGCGAGGATTCGTGTGCTGCCGGGTGTCCGAAAAATTGCTACAAATTTTAAAAAGTCCAAGAACAATATTAATACCCCCCTTCGTGTAGAGAAAAGGGGGGAGCTTGTTATTATTTATTTTTGTTTAATAGTTTTTGCAGTAAATCTTCTGCTTTATTTCTCGCCAAATCTGTTTCTGCTTTTAATATTATTACTTTATCGATTGAGCCATCATCTGCCAGTTCTAATTCGATGATATCTCCTTCTTTGAGTTCCTTAGGGAGTTTATCCTTTTCAACGTCTATTTGTACGGATTCATCATTTCTAAGCAATAAGACAGCTAACGGACCTTCGAATCGATCAACCGTATACTTATTTCGCAAGTTCATCGATCTTCTTTCCCTGAGGATCATATAAAACTGCTGTATCCCCGGAGTTATTCCAAATATACCCGTTTGACCATAGCAATTGAGAAGGTGGATAGTTCACTGCACCTCTTCCTGAAACAACTCGCACTGTTTCTCCTTTCTTCAATATAAATCCATTTGGAAAATCATAAGTTTGATCACCTACAGTACTATGCAGGACCCAACCTTCCATTCGAATATCTTTAGAATCGATGTTTTTAATTGTAACAACTTCTTCGCTAAGGTCCAATGACGTGATATCCAACTTTCCAGTAGATATTGAAGGGTCTTGTACTCCTCCGCCTAAGTATGGATTAGCATTAATAGTATAAGTAGTACCATCCGTGCTTACGACAATATCTCCGGATTCATGAGTTGAAAATAGTTTCACATCTTTTATTCTTAATCGGTTAACTACTGCGCTAGTTGGGTGTCCATAACTATTATCCCCGTAAGATAAAATACCAACTTTTGGCTTGACATAATCTAAGAATGTTAAAGAAGTTGATGTATCTGAACCGTGATGTCCAACTTTTAAGAAAGTAGACTCAAGGTCTTTTTGAGGAAATGCATCCATCATTCTCCATTCGGTCTTTTCTGTTGCATCCCCAGTTAACATAAAACTTACTTCATCATAAGTTAATTTAACCACTAATGAGCTTTCATTAGTTTCGTTGTACCCTTTACCATTGTTTAAAACCTTAAAAGACACACCGGAATCTAGAGTAAATGTACTTCCTACATTAGGGACCGAAAAAGGGATATTCTTTTGGTCAATCAGTTTGAGATAGTCGTAGTACGTTTGGGAAGTATGAGAGTAACCAGAATCTAGTACCTGTTTTACTTTTATAGTATTTAGGACATCGATTAAGCCTCCGATGTGATCCGCATCTGGGTGCGTCGCAATAAGGTAATCAATGGATGATATTCCTGCTTGTTTTAAGTATGAAACAACTTTTTCACCAGCGCTTCTTTTTCCCCCATCAATTAATACCGTCTTATTTTGCGTTTGAATCAGTGTGCTATCCCCTTGACCTACATCAATAAAGTGAACCAATAGATCTGATGGGGCGTCATATCCTAAACCGCTTAAACCAGTATTGGATATTGCGGCTTTACCACCTAATACATAGGTAGAGAGATTTTTTCCACTTAGATAGGATTTGGAAGAGCTATTAGCGTTGGTAGGGTGGATCAATAACACTCTGGCATTTAACTTGTTCGCCAATCCAGAGGCAGCGACAGCATCCGGATAATCTTCTTTACCTTTTTTAACGGACGTTCCACGTACTAAAATGATTTTATTTGAATTGATATTCAATTGGTTTGCAGCTGCTACACTTGTTGCATAACGATCTTTCCCAGCAACACGTCTAACAGTGATCCCTTTAGATTTTAACTTATTCTCTACCGCCTCAGAAATTACGGCGGTTCCACCGTATATATCTACATGTTTAATATTTGAAGGTAATTCTACACCTAATTCATTCTTGGCAGATAAGTATATCGGAATCTCTTGGATAGAAGAAGAAGCAGATGCGGACAAAGCATCAGCAACAGTTTGACCGTTTGCTAATATCGCCTTACTACCTTTAGAAGTTCCTGCCACATCATTAATCTTGTAAGCTGTTTGATAACGGCTTGCACCAGCAATACGTTGAACAGAGTATCCATTTGAAGTAAGAGTTTTTTCTACATTGGACGAAATGGCTGCTGTACCGCCTAATAAATAAACCTTTTTTACCCCAAGACGTTTTAACTCATTTAGTACAGAATCATCTAATTTCTCAGGATAAGTTAATAGAATAGGAGAATCTTTAACGCCAGCAAGGCTAGCAGCTGCAAGGGCATCAGCAGGATCATCTGCTCGTGCTAGAACAACCGCCTTTTCCGAAGTGGTTAAACCATTTGGCCAACCCGTTTGTGAGACCTCTAACGCTGTGCTCAAGCGATTGCTTCCTGATAGTCTAGTGAAGTCATTCGAAGCTTCAGTCTGAGTTGGAGTTAAAAATATCGAACTTAAAACCAAAAGCAAAGCTAACAAAATACTACTTAATCTTTTCTTTTTCATAAAACCCCTCCTTATTATTAAATTCTACTAAATTTTAACATATCAAATTAACTGTTTCCATTATTTTACTTGAAATAGAACCGTTAAATATTTTTTGATATTTTTATACTTTGTTTACTATATGTGGTCCCTCACAGCTGATTTATTTGTATTAGTTACTAAGGGCAAGATTTTCTTAAATTGGTTATTTTGGTCTATTAGTAAGTAAATGTATATTGTGGGATTTATGTCCCACGAACAAATATAGTTGTGATATTAGAAAGTGAGGGCAAACTTATCGCAAAGCGTGGTCCACAAACGTGGGCCAAATTGGTTCAAATAAGTAAGGGGAAAAACGAAACTACCGCTTATGATCCGATAACTCCTTTACCAGTCAAATCGAAAAATTTAAACGAAAGGGACGATATACCATGAACCAACCGAAACAACGCCAACCAATTAACAAGAAAGAACCGGGCAAACACGGACATTTCATCGCATTGCCTAGTGACTCTAAACATTACGTTCACCATGAACTAATGAGTGCCGAGAAGGTTTTCTTGTATCAGCTTATCATCGATTACTTCAACGAGGAGGAAGGTTGGGCCTTTCCTAGCCTGGAGAGATTGTCGCTTGAGTACGGCAAGGCTTACGAAACAACAAGGAAGCACATCGAGGACTTGAAAGCGGTGGGCCTAATTGATTACCCGGAAAAAGGTAAGTATGTGCCGTTGCAACCGCTGCCCGCCTACGAGTTTTACGAGAAGTTTCCGGAGGCAGGAATTAATTACAGAAAGAAATACAACGCAATGGAAAAGAAAAAGAAAGGAAGTAAAATCCGTATGCAAGAGTGGAGGAAACGGAAAGGCTACGGCAGTTAAATTCACGTTACACCTAAATAAGTGGTTTTGTTACATCTAACTGTTGGGAGTAACTCTCTTGTCAATTAGGGGTTAACTAGATTTAATTAACGAAATTTAAAGCACTAGATTTAAAAAACTTTCCGAGTACAAAACCAAAGTTCGTTCGCAAGCTCACTCACGCATAACCTTGCAAGCAAGAACATGCCTAAGGACAAACGAAAATACCAGGTAAAAGAGGGATTATGAGCGAAAATAAAACCATATATTATAAAGCGTTAATACGAGTGTAAACGTAGAAACCAACAAAAGGGAGAGATTTTAGTGGCGAAAGCGAACCACGTTAAAGAAGTTCAGACGATAATAGACGTAGGTATGAATCCGGAGGATGCTACCAAGCTTTACGACCAAATCACCGACAAATTCACCGAATATTTTTCCGTGATAGAAGTCGAGGAATTTCACCATAAAATTGGTCATTTGCGGGTTAATGACAAAAGATACTTCCGGCAAATTATCGATGAAGTAGCGAGAGAGTACGGTCTTTCCTGGCGTGAAGTCAAGTACAACGAGCAACGAGTCAAGCGGTGTGAAACGTGTCAGTCATGGTTTTATACGACTGCCCGAAATGGTAGGTCATTAACCTGCGAGAGATTCGGTACTTACCGTCGGTTCGATATGACTAACCGAAGATACTACTATTGGTTTAAGGATGGCAGACGATTAAGTGAGTGTGCCGTTAAGTATGAATTATCTAAGCGACCGAATACAGTCCGTAGAGTCCAGGAAGTATTATATGATCCGCAGCCAAGCGGCAATGATATACCGAGACAAATGTTCCTACAAGATGTTGAAGAGGCGAACCAACACTGCTTGAATCCGTATGAAAACGAGTGGAAGTACTGGCGGTAAAAAAATCAAAAAAGTTTTTTGGAAATCGATCAAAACTAAGGAAACAACGATACGGGCTGTTTTACTTATAGAGGGGCCGCTCCCTTTCGAGCGGCATGCTTTTTTAAAACGAAAGTAGTAACCGAATGTAAAGATAAGGAGAAGGTTTTAGTGAACTCGAAAACAATAATAATGCTCAGGCGTTTAGAACGGATTAGCCAATACGAATTAGCCGAACGACTCGGGTGTTCTCGGGGATTAATTGCAGGGGTCGAGACTGACCGAATGCCTGTTAGCCGAAAACTTGAACGAAGAATCGTCGACACCTTCGGTAGCAGTCAAATTGACCGAGTACGACAGGCGATTAAGATATATGAGAGTAGTGACGGCAGTGTTTAACGAAACAACTTACTACTACGCCGGTAACCGGAATCATCACGGTAAGAAACGAATCTACGTCACTAACAGGCGGGAACAACTTCGGTTGCTTCATGACGGTAAAATACACGTATTCGCAGCCGACCAATGTGCGGAGTTCATCGGGGAAGCAAAACAAGCTGGGCACGGACGTCTAAAGGTTTTATGTGAAGAGAAGAAAATATTCGCGGACAACGCAGGACTCTATCGATTAGCCTAACGAGGGCTTTTTATTTTGGTGACAAAACAGAACGTATGTACGCAAATACCTGGCGTTTGTACTGCGGGAAATATCGTGAGCCAACGGTTTCTCCGCCCGCAGGAGCCGGACAACGAAAAACAAACCTACTTAACGAAGGAGTGATTGAGTGAAGGAGCCAACGTTGGTTGAACTTGTGCAGTATCTTCGGGCACTAGCGGAACTTCGCAAGGCCGGGTACCATACGACGTTAGAAACGAAGTCAACGATTGAAGCTATCGAGCAACAACTAAGTAAGAATTAAAAAACATACCGAAAGAGGGAATGAGAGAATGAGTAGAGAGCAACTGTTATTCGAAATGATAATAAGACGTTTAGATGCCATTGAGCGTAAGTGCGACCGACTAATCGATGATTTAGACGAAGTTAAGCAATGCTTGGGGGACACCGACGAGCAAACGACACAATGGTTCGGAGGCGGTCAGGTATGAAGCAGTGTAATCGATGCAACGAAGTCAAACCGTTAAACGAGTTTCATAAAGACCCTCGTAGTAAAGGAGGGTATCGCTCAGAATGCAGCAAATGTCGAGCAGTTCAACGAGCTAATCCCGTCACTAGATCCAAACAAACGATTAGCCGTATGAAGCATATCGGATTGTCTATCAATTTAAGTGCTCAAGAAGTCGCCTGGACGTTAGGTGATTGTCGTTGTTCATACTGCGGAACTGAACTTGAGTACACGGAGACTACGATGGATCATATTATTCCGTTAAATCGACAAGGTGCGAATACCCTCGCTAATGTAACGGTTAGCTGCGGTCGATGTAACTCGGCTAAAAGGGATAAGCCCGCATTGCTGTTTTTGCTAACGGATAGCGAACCATATCATGCTCGCAAGTTAATCGAGAAGATGGCGCTTCGACGTGGAATGGATATTCGGGAAGTCTTCGCAGAATTAGTCATTGATGCTCAGGATTATTTCCGAAACCAAACGGAAGTGACATCGAGTGCCTAATACGCTATGGAAACTTGAACCAGGCTACCTCGCAGGCTATACGGAAAACCGAGGACTTATCAGGAGAATCAAGCGATACAAAAAGGATTGGACGGTTATGGCTGACTATTTTCGAAATGGTCGGCTTATTGGCGTTCAACTAAAGATACCAACGGAACAACGGAGAGCAGCCGAGAGAATGCTTGAAACCTCGACTGAAAACTAGAAAAATGAGCAGTTTTAAGCCGACTAGTACGTTGGTGTGACCTAACACCTTCGAACTTTAAAATGACGGCTATAACGGCAGATGTGAACGGAAATTCTGTCAAATACACGCACATTTACGAGGAGGCAAAACAATGAACGACAATAAACCGAACAGGAAACGACGAAAAAGAATGCGAAAACGAGGAAACCGGAAGGCAAGCCCACTCGCAATAATGATTCAGGAACTGCTACCGCATGAAACGATAAAGGCACTTAGACGGACGGTGAAATCGAATGATAATAAACGCAAAGGTAGTCGGTAAAGGCGAGCGACCGAAGTTCCTAAGCGAGGTAATTCACGAGTTATCATCTGACCTCACTGTTTGGAACATCTACGAACAGGATTGGCAAGCATTGGTCGCTGAAGGTTTAGTCCGACAATTCGAAAATAAAGCCGAGTTTGAAAGTTTAAAGAAAGCACGGGGTGAAACCGATGCCACTTAACGACGGAGTAAAGAGGAACAGAATTAAACGTGAGGGCAGCGTGTTTAAGCCACGAGCCTACATTAACGACGGGACACCGAGATGGATCCTAGATTTCCTGGATATCGAGTTTCATTGCGCGAGTTGGCAAGCCCCGCAGAAAGGGATAATTAAACACTCGAAACAAAGTAGGAGTATATACGACACTTAAATGAGGTGAAGGGCATCGATGTGGGGAATCGGCAAACCGAAAAGGGAAATTCAAGGAGAAATAACGGAACATATAGCACAGGAGTTCGACGGAAAGGTACTCGTAAGCATTAAGGTAGACGCAATCGACCGTCAGAATCGGAAGGTAAAAATCGTAATCACCGAAAAGCAATCTGAGGAAGTTGTATTTAAAGCTGAGTATCAATCGAGTCAAAAGGAGTATCTTGCGTATGAGTCAGCGAGGGAACTTGTTAAAGCGTTCGTTCGGGAAAACGGTTATTACCTAGATAACGAGGTCACCAATGTACAAAAAGCATCGATAAGCACGGTGAAAAGATTTAGGTAGTTAAACTAAAAAACTAATAAAAAGGAGAATGGTTAAATGAATTTCAAAGAACAGTACAGCAAACAAGTCGAAAGGGAAGTAAAACAGTTTAGAAAAGGTGTAGAACGCATTAACTCAAGCGACCATCCGACATATGACGTAGATGGAACGAGGGAGTACGAAATTCATCAGTTGAAAGAATCGATGGAGTCGAGAGTAGCTGAAATTGAGCGTGAGTTTAACGACAAAATCGAAAAGGCTATTGAGTCACAATCAAAAGTGGCTGCACGTTCGAGCTTCTACGTAAGCCCGGCAGACAGGACTCAAGTTGATAACTACATCCAGGACTTACTCGGAGGAGTAACATTTGCTACTAATAACGGTGACAAGGGAGGAGCATTCGCAAAGTTCGAGAGCAACCTGGACATGCTCGATAGCGAAGGCGCTCTATACGAGGTCAAACGCAGATTGCCGGAATTGGCAAGCAAGCTGAATGACGATAGCTTTTCAATGCGGAAACTGCGAGGCATGTTCCATACTTTCGATGCGTTGAAGAAGCCGGAACAAGAGCAATTAGAGGCGCTGAAAGACGCTAAACTGCACGGAGTAACGCATAAGTATCGTACTCTACGTATGACTCACCCAGCGTATAAACACGAGCAATCAGCACGTAAGTCCAAACGTCATTAACCGCGAGCCTTCGATTGTACGGCAGTAACTTAATCTCAGTCGGAGCAGGCATTTTCTAACATCGACACGTTCGTTCCACTCAAGCACACGGCGGGGGTTACGGAAATGGGACACCTTGCCCTCGCCAAACTATAACAGAGGCGATTAAATGAAAATAGTAACAGTAATGAGTCAAACGGTACATTCTACGGAAAAGTTGCAGGAACTCGTTGCATGCGTTAAACAATAGGGCGGGCAGATAATTGGAACATACTCGATCAGAAACGGACGCGGGATATCGGTGAAGTATCAGATTCCTAGGAATTAGACGGTTAACCACGTGGGTGACTTCTTCTTAACAGTAAATGGAAAAAAGTTTGTTAGAATGATATAATTTAAATACAAATTACTGAGTCTAGGAGGAATTTCATGGGTATACTATATTTTTTAAAAAAGTTACTTTCTACGGACGACACAAAACCAATTAACCAGCAAACATCGGAATTTTCTCGGAAAGATTCCTACTCATTTGATATTGATCCGATACTTAAGAAAAAGCTTCCTATTGGACTGCTTCCCGGAGAAGTATTCTTAATCGATTGGATCTCGGGAAAAAGTGAAGACGTAAATTTCCCGCGTTATTTTGAAACCGTTTATGGGATTAACGCTCCGACTTCTTTAAAAAAGTTATTAAATGGAGGCTACGTAGAAGAAACTTCAGTTATGGATTCTCTCGCTTCATTAAAACTTCCTGAGTTAAAAGAAATTCTGAATACAAAAGAATTAAAAGTTAGCGGGAAAAAAGCAGAGGTAATAACGAGAATTTCCGAGAACTTTACGGAAGATGAAGTTAGTTCATATATTAACAGCCGAATGATCAAACGTACCGCTAAAGGCGACAAGGTACTAGATGAGTTTTATTATATAGTTCCGGCTCATAGAAACGACTCGAAAGATGGTGTTTATAACGTTGCAAGCGCCATTAGGTTTGTTAGCAAATTAAATTATAAGCCAAAAAACGGGGACATATCTTGGGCTTTATTTCAGAAAGCGTATATGGAACATGCAGAAGATTTTAAGTACGGACTGATGCGTAATGATATACGTCACATGGCCGCGCAATTAGAAAAAGAGAATAAATTTAAAGATTCACTACTCCATTATTTAAGAGTGTACATTTTGGATTTAAGTGGATTATGTAATAGCCCACGACTGGAACACCCAACAATTATAATGTATGATGTACCAGCAAAACACCAAATTAAGAAATTAATTGAGGTATTAGATTATGATAAAAAGGAGTTATATGAACTATTTGTGTATACATGGGATAAAACCTTGCCTGGTTTAAAGTATCACTATTTAACCATGGAAGAATGTTTTAATTGTCTAGAAAATTCGCTTGAAGATGAAGATGAAAAAGTAAAGAAGTCACTGTTCAATGCTTATGAGAAGTTAAAGAAAGACATGAACGATAAGTCATTCCGGGAAAAGTATGGATTAGAATTTCCATTTGAATACTAGTATTTTTATCTGCTTTCTCTTATTGATATAGCTTCAATTGCCGTGTTCTACTATAGTATGGAGGTTTCAGGTTTGAAAGTCATTTTTAGCGATATTAATAGCTTTATTTACACCATTGGTAATTTCACTGCTTTTAAAGCTTCCTTTTTTTAGTTTTTCTGAAGGAAATGTAGAATCCTGGATCGCTTTTTGGGGTAGTTATGTAGGAGCATTAATTGGTGCAATAACTGTATACTTTGTCACAAACCTTCAGGTTAGAGAGCAAAGAAAATTACAACTACAAGCCATTAAGGAGGAGCATGAAAACGCGTTAAAAAGAGAAATGAGTCAATTTCATTTTAAAAACGAAATAGAAAAAATTGAAGAGTTCGACGATACCATGGAAGAAATCATGGATATGATTACTAAATCCATAAATGATTTTACGAGATATATCACATATAGTCATATTTTATATGGAGGCATGGATGAGTATAATAAAGAAGAGGAAGTAAGATTAAAGGAACAAATTAAAGAGTTGCATACAAACATTTATATTTTTATTCCTTCCTTAAATAGACTGGTTTTAAAAATGCATAGACTTTCTGCTTACATTGACGGAACGTTTCCTTCAGTTGTAGAAATACAGAAAAAAAATGACCTCTTTATCCAAGAGATCAGAAAAGGATATAATAATAAGTTTAGTTTTAAAGATTATCCTGATTTTAATTCTCCCCCTTTAAACCACTACTTTGAAGAATACACTCGGGTAATTTTTGAGTTAAAAGCAAATATATTACAGCCTAAATTAAATGAAAAAATCTTCGAGATGAAGAGGCACTCTAATTTATACTAACTATAAAATTGTGAAGAGCCAGAAGAATTAGAAGTTTATTCGATTAGTCGGCGCCTGGTACTCCGCGGCTCTTTTTTTTGAGTGTTCGGAATCGTATTGATCAGCAACATAAGTTTCATAAATGCGAGCTAACAAGATCCCTCCAAATCCTAAAGGTAATGTAACAGCGAGAGTAATCAACGTATAAGCCCATTTAAACAACTCTATATTACTCAAAAAATAAACCGAAAAACAGCCCCCGATAATTAACGTAAAATAACTCGATAGTTTTAGCGCTGTTGACAAACTAATCACTCCTTTTTTATTTGTCGAAGTACTTTCGTTTTCGTTCCAGGAAATCTTCGACTACATATTCGTAACATACCTTCGCAGTTTCAACGGGATAACGGCCTTGTACCATAACTTCTCCATCGGTAGTCTCCGCATTAAACCCGCCTTTAACTTCCTTAATCCAAACCATAGCCTCGGGGGCATCGGGCTTCGGTGGCAAAATCAATATCGCAAACTTTTTCATCGCAATCACCTCATTTATTTGTAAAAATCATTATTGGATACTACTTTTCTCATGGCCTCCATATCCGATTTTTTCCCGTATTCAATCTTACTAATTAGTTCGTTTAATTTCCCTCGCAATTTTTCGGCATTTGTCTCTAGTGAACCATCCTGTTGAGAGCGATTTCCGTTATAACCATAGACCCTTCCATTTTCTAATTTAGTTAAAATATTGTTTATCTCGGTAAGTTCCGAAGCATAACACCTTGTGACATCGATTACTTTTTTCATCGTTAAACCCTCCGATTTCCGTTATTTTCCTTTTGTTAATATCTATCATATTTTTATAACAAGCGTACGTCAAGTAATTCTGACAGCAAATTGCCCTGTCCTATTGTAACGAAGGGGGGCTATCGGTTATAATGACGTTAACCGAAAAAGAGTGGCGGGTAGACAACGGTAGCGAACCAGGACTCTTTCCGTTCACTTAACGTCTATGCACATGGAGTAAGGCTTATAACTCGCTGGCAGCGAAGAGGTCAGCGGTTCGAGCCCGCTATGCTCCATACCTGGAAACCCTTGAATCTTTCAAGGGTTTTTTTTGTTCGCCTGCTAAGATTTCTGTGTTTCTTTCATTACTAAAAAGCATTCGGTATTACAGCAGCAATAGAACTAATTACAGACGTGTGGGAGAAAGAGTTTAAAAAAATATTTAGTTGTGGTCAAAAAGTCCTTACATTAGAATAAGAGTATAAGTTTATTTTCACAAGGCTGTTGCTGCCCGTTCATGCGGAGCAAGTGCAATCCTATTGTGTCTCTCCCTTGCTAGTTGAAAAGGGAGGCGAGGATTTTAATGACAGAGCCCATATGAAATTTAATAGTCTGACAAAGGCAAACTTAGCGAAAGCAAAGGACGCAAAGTCACAGACCTTCAATTTTTCCGAGGAAAAATCATGGTGGCTGGACTACCGGATAGTGTTGAAAAGCTATTCAGTGTGAATGGCTTTTTTGTCTAAAGAGACATAAAAGGATATTGAAATAATTCTACATATCACAGTGTTATAAGGGACATGCCGAACTAAAAAAGTGGGGTATCAATGGTGAGCAGATCATTTTATTGGGTCTTAATAGCAGTTTTGTTTTTATTCTTTTCAGGATGCAGCCATAGAGTAGTAGATTCATCCCCAGTCTTAAAAGCTGAAGAAGGATATATAGATGTAAGTGATTTAGAGGATGACAGAGTCGTCCGGCTGAATGGTGAGTGGGAATTTTATTGGGAACAGAAAGGGCGTATTTTAAATAACAAGCAATACATAGAGGTACCTTCCAACTGGAAGAGCGCAAAGGGGCTTCCGGGCCATGGGTATGCCACCTATAAGCTCGTTATAGGAGGGCTAAAGGAGGATTCTCGGTACGGCTTAACCATTCCTGTTGTATCGAATGCTTATCAGTTGTTTATAGACGGAACCCTGGCTGCTGAAGTTGGGACTATAGGAACTGATAAAACTTCTACTGTGCCGGATTATCAACCGCAGGAAGTATATTTCACTCCAAATGATTCATCAGCAGAACTGACCATGGTTTTGGCAAACTACCATTACCGGACGGGCGGTATTTGGGAAAGTATAACGTTTGGCAAGGCTGAACGGATTCTTGACTGGGTGTATAAAAAACAAGCTTTTGAATTCATAGTATTTGGCGGTTTACTTCTAGTTGGGTTATATCATAGTGTGTTATTTCTTCAGCGCAGAAAGAATATATCCGCATTATTGTTCAGTATAGTGTGTTTCATAGTGTGTATCAGAATTAGTGTGACTGAGGAGATGGCGCTTCTTAACTTCTTTCCGGCTTTTCCATGGAGCCTCATCATTAAATTGGAATATCTATCATTTTTTACTTCTGTTCCATTGTTTTGCTGGGTCTTATATACTTTATTTCCGAAAACATTTTCAAAAAAGTATTTTAAACTCTTCACCATTCTTAGTGCTGTCATGTCAATCATAGTTCTTGTAACGACCCCAAACATATTTACCCATTCAATTATTATCTACCAGTTTTTTACTATGGTTACTATTTTTTATGTGTCTATTAAATTGGTGAAAGCATTAATCGATAAACAGGAAGGTGCCTTGATAGTTAATATCTGTGCGGCTATCCTTTCCATTACAGTTATAAACGATATTCTTTCTGTGAACAGTGTTATTCAATCTTACCGGCTTTCGTCGCTTGGTTTAACCGTATTTATATTCTCTCAGGCATACATTATCGCCAAAAGGTCAACGAAAGCCTTTAATGAAATGGAAAGAATGACAAAGGAATTGGCTTTACTGAACTTGACCTTGGAAGAAAAGGTTAAAGAAAGAACGCTATCTCTTGAAAATTCCAGGGACCAGTTACAAAAGGTCAATGATAAGCTGAAGCACCTCTCTTACAGGGACCAGCTTACGCAAATACCCAACCGCCGTTATTTCGACGACAAGTACCATGAGGCTTGGAATACGGCTATCACTGAACAGTCACCAGTAGCAGTGATGTACTTGGATATTGATTACTTCAAACTTTATAACGACACCTACGGGCATGAAGCGGGAGACGAATGTTTGAAACTAGTTGCCCGGTCAATAGAAGAAATTATTCAGTCAAGCAATGGTTTTGTTGCGCGAATGGGCGGAGAGGAGTTTATTGCAGTGTTATTGAACCAGTCAAAGGACTCTATTTTTCAGCTGGCGGAAAGGTGCAGAATCATGATCGAAGGGTTGAATATTCCTCATGAAAATTCCAAGGTCAGCAACAGGGTTACGCTCAGTATCGGCGCAGCCGTAAGCGTCCCAAATGCCAAGCAGGCGGCAGCAAAGCTGATAAAGATTGCAGATGAGTGTTTATATGAAGCCAAGGAAAACGGGAGAAATAGTATTTTTATTAAAGAAGCTGCTTCAACTGCAGCGGGATCTTCTGTATGATTATATTTAAAAAGACAGGCCTGCCCTGTCTTTTTTTTATATAGTCATGGTGCTTGAAGAAAGAAACTCACACAGGATGCGCCAGTAAGCAACTCCAGCTGGGGAATGGAGCAGCACTTAAACTCAAGCAGTAAGCTCAGAAGAGAGGGTCTTTTGGGTTTATGAGACAATGTCTAAACTTGTCTGTTTATGTCGCAATATTTAGAAAAATATAGGTTTAAAAACCTATATTATGTATTTATGATAGTAATAAGGACTTGATAAGAATTGTATGAGGTTATGGGTATTCTGCAGGAATCAATGTTAGTTAACCAACAATAAACGGTTGGTGAATTTTTTTTTTGGAATTTATTAGGTATAAAGTCATAGGTATATGGTGTGCCGGAATGGAGTGGGCGTAAGAACATGGCATAGGAAAAATATTTAGGCTGCTTTTCCGAGATATGAACAAAATGAAGAAGGTGGATTAGGATGGTAACACAATATGAAAAAACAAGCTCAAAGCTATTAACCTATACGTTAATTGGTTTAGGCCTTACTAGCTGTTTCCCTATTTTTTTTATTTTCTATATGTCAAAGATGATTGATTTTTCCCAGTTTTTATCTTTTTGTTTAATAATGCTTCCACTTAGTGCCATGACATATTTTATTTATTTCCTGGTACGGTCCAATGCGAAGGGCAAATATATAATCAGCTGTTTTGCTTTCATATTGAGTACTATAGTCATCTGGTTCATACCTTCCGTGAACTCCTGGCTCATCATTTTCATGACATTATTATTTTCTTTGATTTACTTACATACAAGAATCGTTATTTTATCAATAGTTTATGGCTCTCTCTCTTTGTTTTTCCATTTCAGCCTGAACCCCAGTTTACAAGGAAGTATTGGGCTGATTGATCTCATTGTGGTATTCGCTTTATACCTGTTCTGCGGGGTTGTCTGTTTGTCGGTCTGTATTGTAGGCAACCGAATTATAGGGGATGCGCAGGAAAATGAAAGAACCGCATTAAAAAGCCAAGAGAAAAACATGAGAATCATAGAGGATATCAAAGTAACCCTTCATACCCTTACCCAGTTTTATAGTAATCTGCAAGAGCGGGTTACGAGGACAAATCAGGTAACCGACGAGATTGGCTTTAGTTTTTCCGAGGTAGTGAAAGGGGCAGAATCTCAGGCTTCGAGCATTACAGATATTAATGAGTCTACTTATTCTTCCAATAGTAAAGCCCAGACGGTTGTTGAAAAAGCTAAGGATATGAAACAACTTTCAATTTCTACAGCTGAAATTACGAACATAGGTGATCAAAAAATAAAAGAACTGGTTAGTGAAAATACCCAAGTCACTTCCATGATTCACAACACGGCGCATTTAATCAATGAGTTAAATGAAAAGAATAAGAGTATCAGCACTATTGTTAAAGCCATTAGTGACATTTCCAACCAGACCAACTTACTGGCATTGAATGCGGCGATTGAAGCAGCTAGAGCCGGCGAACATGGAAAGGGCTTTGGCGTGGTGGCAGCAGAGATTCGCAAACTGGCTGAAGTTTCCCAAAAATCCACTGAAGAAATAACCAATATACTCGGTAGTATCCAGGAACAATCCACTTTGATCGCAAGGGAAGTCTCTATCGGCCAGGAAGCTACGCGAAAAGGAACCGTATTAGGTGAGGAAACGGGGAGTACCCTGCAAAACATACTCAAAAATATGGAACAACTTGTAGCGCACTCAACAGAGGTAGAAGAGATGGTAGAAATCGTGGGTGACCACACACAGGCAATTGTAAGTGATATTGAATCGATTTCGAGTGTTACAGAGCAATCGACAGCTGTTTCAGAAGAAATATTTGCAAGTATAGAGGAACAAAGAAGCCAGATGAAGGGAATTGTAGAAAGTTTTCACGAACTCGAAAATTTAATCAACCTTGTGGAGAAAACAGCACATTCGCAAGCAGGACCGGACCGTATAGAGGCCGCTGAAACAGCTGTTTAAAGGTGATGAAAATGAGGTCTTCGACTTCTAAGTATGTGTGTCTTAATAGAACCCTAGGCCAAGAGAGTATTTCAAATGTTGTCGCATAAAGAAAACGAATTGTTCGTTAGGAGAGATAGAGCGTGAAGAAAAAAGTATCCAAGATTTTAGCTGAGCACTTTAGACACTGGGGAATCACCGATGTATTCGGAGTTCCTGGCAAAGCGGTATGTCCCCTGTTATTTGATCTGGAAGCTGAAGATATCAACTTTGTCTTGAGCAGCCATGAAGGTGGTGCAGGATACGCAGCCTCAGGTTATGCGCTTTCCAAAAATACACTCGGGGTAGCAATTGGCACAACGGGGCCTGGGGGAACCAATTTATTGACCGCTGCCGGACAAGCCAAGGCCTATCACTTACCTGTCCTTTTTATCACTGGGCATCAGCCGATCCAATCAACCGGGAAAGCCCAGGGCCAGGACTCTAGCAGCTTTGGAACGGACTTGACGAAGATGTTCGAGCCGGTAACATTATTCAGTGCCCGTGTAGAGCGAAGTGAGATGTTCCCGCTATATCTAAGGCATGCGATTGAGAAGGCTGTCACTGGGAAAAAAGGGCCTGTCCATCTTTCCATCCCGTATGATGTGTATATGGAAGAGATCGAATCGTTCTATTATCCATTGCCTGTCGACATAGGTACAGTGATTTCACCCGTGGTAGACCAGGTTCCTTCCATCCTTAATGTGGCAAAAAAGCCGGTTCTCTTCCTTGGAAAAGGCGTCGGGATTTCCAATGCATATGAGGAAGTCAGGATGGTTGCTGAACACTGGAATATTCCCGTTATTACCACGCCGTGCGGGAAAGGAGCCTTTCCTTCAGTCCACCCGCTCAGTCTGGGAGGATTTGGGCTTGGAGGCACGGAGCGGTCCGCTGAATATTTGAGGTCGGGTATTGATGTAATGATTGTGGTAGGAACTAAACTATCTGATATGTCCCTTGCAGGTTTCTCGGCCGACATGCACCCTGATTTAATCCTGCAATTTGATTGTGACCTCACGTTCGCCGGGAAATCACTCCCTGTGCCTACGAAGGTATTGCTGGGTGACGCTAAAGCTAATTTAAAGAAACTAATTGAGGTTGCCGGATGTCAAGCCAACCCTGCTTTATCTGAAGTGGCAGCAACGTCTTCACTGGCAAAAGAACCGTCTGAAGGCACGAATGGGATGTTGACTTCCGAGCAGGCGGTCAAAACCTTAAGATCATACCTTCCAAAGGACGCCATTCTTTTTGGAGATGACGGAAGCCACACTTTTTATGCAGTACGCCACTATGATATCTATGAACCTGGCACTTTCTTCTTTGATGATGTGTTTGGGGCAATGGGACATGCCATTGGCTTCTCAATTGGGGCGAAAATCGCTTCACCGGAGAAACCAGTTGTTTGTTTAACTGGAGACGGATGTACGTTAATGCATGGAACGGAATTCATCACGGCAAAGAATAATAGAGTCCCTGTATTATTTGTAGTCCTGAATAATGGCCAGCTTGATATGGTGGATAAAGGAATGTCTTTCTCTACAGGAAGGTCAGTGGGAACCACTTATGAAACGCCTCTCAATGCCGCAAAGTTTGCGGAGTCCATGGGGGTGGCATCCTTCAGGTGTCATAATGAGGTGGAATTGGCTGAAGCACTCCAATCGTCTCTCCATGCTGAAGGGCCTGTCGTTATTGAAGCAATCGTGGATCCGGCTGAAGTGCCGCCAACCTTGGCCAGAGTCGTTACATTGAAATAAAAAGGGGGCTTCTACTATGAACGAACGCTTATATAAAGGGCTTGAAGCTGTCGAAGAATATGCAGGTATTGAGGCTTTGACTGCACTTGAAGGCATTAAACAGTTTTCTCCCCCATTTTATCAAATGATGCTGGAATTTGGATTTGGGGATGTGTATACCAGGCCGAACTTGGACTTTCAGCAGCGAAATATTATTGTCCTGTCTTCCTTGATCACCCAGGGGGCTTCTGAACAACTGCCGGTTCATTTTCACGCAGCGATAAAGTGCGGATTGACCCCGGACCAGATCATAGAGATCATTCTGCACAGCATTCCATATGCAGGTTTTCCAAAGTCGCTGAGCGCACTTATGACCGCCAAGAAATTTTTTGAAGATCACCAACTCTCTACAAAAGACTATTAATCAGACGGCTATACAATGGTTGAAAGAAGAAAGAGTTTTATATGGTAATAACTTTGAAGGGAGCTTAAACATTTATGTATCTTCCAGTGATCAATAAATCCGTCACGATCATTGTTCCATCAGGTGAAGTAAAAGGTACCTACACCTCGATTGTCCATAACATGAATACGAGTGAGTTAATTCTAAGCAAACCTGTCTCAGCTGATGGACACGGGGAAATCACCCTCACCGATGGTTTACAGGTAATAGTGGATTACCAGGATGACAAGGATGTTCCATGCCGCTTTGAAACAATGGTAATTAATCCGCTTAATGAAAATCCTGAATGGCTGCTTTTAAAATGCCCGGATAAAATAGAACGTCATCAGCGCAGGGAAGAATATAGAATCCCATTATGCCGACCAGTTGAACTAACAATACATTCAAAAAGTGTTGCAGGAATAATGAATGATTTATCTGGTGGAGGCTGTTCCGTATGGCTTGATGATACGAATGGCATGAAAGCGGGCGATACGGTGGAGGTAAGCTTTGTGCTGAGCTCCCCTTCAGCCGGGATAGAACCCAAGACTGTCCGTGCATATGCCGAAGCTGTCAATGTGCAGAACAGGCTTTCAGCTGTCAAAGGGGCTTTCTGCTCACTCAAATTTAGTGGAATGAGTACTGATATGAAACAGGGAATCTTGGAATATATCTTTAACCGCCATGCAATAGATGTAGCTTTGAACAGTGTTGGCCGGGAAGTAATGTATTAATACAAATGAAAGCAGGATGGAGAAACGGACGTTTTTCCATCCTGCTATTTTTTAAAATTAAAATCACTCGTGTGTTGGTACGTTAACAGGAGGTACGTAGCTCTATAGATCGTGTGAGGTATAACGTTCCAGGCTTCTACGGAATGCTGACCCTCGCTGTCAGAGCGCGTGGTGTCATAATGAGAATATAATTGAAATGAAGTACTGCGCCAGCTGAGAATAACAAGGGATTCTTCACATCAGTAAACTTTTCTGCTAAGACGGATTGCTTTATCCTTTCACCTTTTCTTTTGTATAATGTCACTATTCCATTAATTTCACATGGAGTAATTTCAAAACTTAACCTTATAGGTGAGTGACCACCCCTAAAAAATGAAAAAGGAGAAATGCCGCATGAATTTCGTGACTCTAAATAATGGGGTGAAAATGCCCCAGCTTGGTTTCGGCGTATGGCAGGTTGAAAATGAGCAGGCGACTGCAGCAGTTGCAAAAGCAATTGAAACTGGTTACACATCCATTGATACGGCAATGATCTACCAAAATGAAGAAGGCGTTGGCAAAGCAATTAAAGAAGCTTCTGTTCCGCGTGAAGAACTCTTTATTACCACAAAAGTATGGAACACCGATCAAGGATATGAAAACACATTGCGTGCTTTTGATGAAAGCTTGGAAAGGCTGGGTCTGGAATATGTTGACCTATACCTCGTTCACTGGCCGACTCCTGAGTATGATGAGTATGTTGATACATATAAGGCGTTGGAGAAGCTGTATAAGGATGGAAAAGTTAAAGCAATCGGTGTCTGCAACTTTGAAATTGAACACCTGGAACGCATCTTAAATGAATGCGATGTCAAGCCGGTATTAAATCAGGTTGAATGTCACCCACACCTTGCGCAAAATGAATTGAAAGACTTCTGTGCAAAGCATGATATTTTTGTGGAGGCCTGGAGCCCGCTTGAACAGGGCGGCGAAGTGCTGCATAATGAAACAATCAAAAGCATTGCAGAAGCACATGGCAAATCACCTGCACAAGTGGTCCTGCGCTGGCACCTTCAAAACAATACAATCGTCATTCCAAAATCAGTCACTCCATCCAGAATCGAAGAGAATTTCAATGTATTCGATTTTGAATTGACGGATGAAGAAATGAGCCAAATCAATCGATTGAATAAGGACAGACGAAAAGGTCCTCATCCGAATGATATGAATCACCGCTAAATATGAAAAGCCCCATTCCTCGAGTGGGGTTTTTTTTCTGTTTAAATATTCAATATTGTGAGTGACTGATATTTTCATGTGAACGACCTGCTCCCATTTCAAC
Organism: Rossellomorea sedimentorum; assembly: GCF_046237645.1. Taxonomy (GTDB): domain Bacteria; phylum Bacillota; class Bacilli; order Bacillales; family Bacillaceae_B; genus Rossellomorea; species Rossellomorea sedimentorum. The sequence continues at coordinate 3,440,347 of NZ_CP143546.1, read as the reverse complement.
TAATAACGATCTTACATATATATGAAATGGAATCATCTTCAGTATTGAAATTTATGGAAAAACTCAATTGATTTATGAGAGAATAGAACTATATAATCAAGATAATAGACTGGGACTTTGATAGAAAAATAAACAATAGGGGGGAAGGATATGAAGACAGCAAAAAGGATCATTCTAGGTATCATAGGCGCGGGAATAGCAGCGGGATTTCTGGGAGGCGTGGTGGTTACGGCTGATCAATCGGAGAGTGAAACTAGAGTTGAAGCAGAGGATACTTCAGCGAGTCCATTATATGTTCCAGCTGATGGCGAAGGGCACACTTGGGTATATGTCAAAACAAGGTATACGTCATCAGGCTATATCAAATTGTACAGTGACAGTGATACGTACTGGTACTATACCAAAGAAGTCTATTATGACCAAAAAGGTGAATATCTCAAAACGGTATATGATAAGTTTGCTAAGTAGTCAAGGAAGGAAGAGTAATTTTCTCCTACATAAAAAGCGAACACAATGGTTGTGTTCGCGGGAAACTTAAGAAACAGTATAAAAATTAAGTTCTTTTAAAGCTTGATGCAGAGTACCTTTGACAGTCAGATGATTGAGGTTTACTCCGAGAGAAACCATCGTATGGGATACCTCCGGGCGGATGCCGGTAATGATGGTCTTCACACCGATTAATGAAAGGGCATCAATGACTTTGAATAATTGATCCGCCACCATGGTATCGACAGTCAAAACCCCTGATAAGTCTATGACCAAATGGTTTAATTTTAATTTTTCAGCATGTCTTAATGTCTCTTCCATCAAGAGTCTGGCTCTTTCAGTATCAATGTTTCCGATTAATGGCAAAATACCGATTTCCGGGCCGAGGGGAACAACCGGTACGGATAATTCGAGAAAAGCAGTATGGGCATTTTCAAGTGATCTCTGAAAATTAGTAACATATGTGAGACTGAAATAATAGACAGCCTTATCCAATAATGGATCGATTATGGCGATAATTTCAAAAATAGTATCAGTTGAAACAGCCATCTCTTTTGCCGTTTCTTTAATCGACTGCCAAATATATTTTCTATAAAAGCTGGTATCTTTCAGGGCTTCATCTAATGGTACACCTAATGAAAAAATAAGCTCCCCATTTTCCCGGCCCCAATTTTCAATTTCATCAATTGCTTTTTGCTTGTCGTGATGGTTTATCAAAGCATTACCAAACAAGCTTATAAATTCAGCACGAATTTCAAGGACTTTTGGCTCCAGCTCTTCGAAGTTACGCAGTATGGCCTCAGGTCTTTCCACCCCGTCCAGTCTATCTCTATGTACTTCCCTGGCAATCACATGTTTCTTCTCAAGTATCATGTTACCTATTGCTTGAAGTTCATTCGTCATCTTCACTATCCTCCAACTTCCACAGCTATGATAATAACTACTGGTATTATATCTTATTTACCGATGTTAAAAAACAAATTATACCTGCCCAGTACATTTATGCAATAAGACTGACGCCGGCCAGTACTTCATTGGTCTTATATGAGTTTATGTAAGCGAAAATAGCCGACCGTCCTGGAGGCCGTCAGAAAGGTTGAAAGTAAAGGTTTGCCCATCTGAACAAACAAGAAAACGGCCCTGCTTAAAAAAAGCAAGGCCATCATTTATAAAAAATTATACTGGGTTGATGATCTCTGTTAATAATTGAATTTCATCCTCTATTAAAGCTTTTATGTTTTTGTCTGGACATCTTTTGTAGTCTTCAAATAATCTGCCCAGTTCTTTAATGAAGATAAGGGTTTCAATATCTTTGGTCATGTTAAACATCTCCATTCATAGGTATTATAGCCTACTTTTTGTAATTTTAAACAAAAAATTATGAAAAAAATGTAATGAAATTATTCGGAATTTTGATACAGTTAAAGGAGAATGGTGGTATGTTTCGAATAATAATGGAGTAGGTGTTAATTCTGAAATAGAGGTGGAATATGAAATTACAAATACTTCATACAAATGACCTTCACAGTCATTTTAAACAGTTTGGAAAAGCAGCATCCTTAATAAGAAAGTTAAAGGACAAACATACCTTACTATTGGATGGCGGAGATTTTGCCGATTTTAAGAGTATTGAACTTCAGGGAACAAGAGGGGCAGCGGCAATTGAGTTGCTGGAGTCAGTAGGATATGATGCCCTGACAATAGGTAATAATGAAACATTTAATGGTGTGGATACACTGGAATATATGGCAGCCAGCAGCAAAGTGCCATTTATCAGTAATAACCTCCTGAAGAAAGGGAAGACACCGATAGAAGGGGTAGTGTCCTCCGCCATCATTGAAAGAAATGGACTGCGGATCTTCATTACAGGCTCTTCCCCGGATTTAGGGGATTTTAATGACGGTCTCGGTGTACATATCAGTTCGTTTAAGAAAGCGCTAATAGAAGAAATGCATCGCCATAAAGGCAAGTATGATTTATGTATTGTCCTAAATCATGTCGGAACATTTGCTGATAAGGATCTCGCAGAGGAAGTGGAAGGGATCGATATCATCATTTCAGCTCATGATCACCAGCTATACCCCCAGGCTGAAATCATAAAAGGCACTATTATGAATAGTGCTGGATGTTATGGAGAGTATGTCGGCAGAATTGAAATTGAGGTAACACCAGAGGGAGTGAAACTTCTTCATTCCGATACACTGTCGACTGAAGCCGAACCTGAAGACCAGGAAGTGGTCTCCATCCTGAAACGAAATAAAGAAAAAGCAATTTCCATTCTCAGTCAGCCGCTGTACCGACTGCAGCAGCCTCTTTGGCATGATGTAGTCGAAGAGAACCCCATCAGTAATCTGATTGCGGATGGGTTAAGGGACATGCTGGATTGTGAAATCGGCTTAATTAACAGCGGCATCGTAAATGCAGGAGCTTTTGATTATTTATCCAATAAAAAGCTTATTGAAATTTGTCCCTCGCCATTAAATCCAACTTCCTTTGAAATACAGGGAAAATACTTACGTGAGGCCATCGAGCAGTCACTCGATGCCCAAGTATGCCTTGCTGATGGGAAAGGACCGGGATTCAGAGGGAGATTCGTCGGAAAGCTTCATGTTTCCGGTGTCCGTATAGAACATGACGGCGGCAAAGTCCTCTCTATTACGATTGGGGAACAACCGCTTGAAGATGAAAGATGGTACAGAGTCGCGAGTTCGGATTACCTGCAGAGAGGGTCGGGTTACCCTCCTCTTTCTAATAATCAAAACGAGAAGTATCTGCCTGAAGAAATTAAGGATGTCATCCGCCTTTATGGAAATAACTCATTATTTTTAGAAAATGCCTGCTTGAATCGCTGGCATGCAGTCAGTACTTTTATGATGAAAAGCCGGTGACTGGAGGGAGCTTTGAATCTGAAGGACTGTTTCTAGATGGCGCTCACCGCCAGCCATGCGGAGTCGCGAACCTGGTGGGAAAATAATATAACAAAGAAGCTATTTTATAAAATGATATATCCCTCAACTTTCTATATTGATATAATGAAAAAATACATTTTTTATTTAATATGGAAATGAGTGAGCGGAAATGAAAGAAGGCATTAAGGCGCTGGCAGAAGTAGTGAATCAACTGCATGATTTATTGATTGTGTTGTCAAATGACATTTTAGGCTTGCGCCTTACAGATAAAGACTTGCACTTTTGGATTATGGGTTTCATTGGGATCGGCGCTTTTTTTGTTGTTTTCTTCATAACAAAGTGGCTTTCAAAGCTGCCCTTTGGAATTACAATGATTTCGTTTATCTATTCTATGACCTTCATGTTCGTATTGGTGTTTGCCATTGAAATTCAGCAGGCCATCACAAATCGGGGAAATATGGAGTTTGCAGATGCTGTTATTGGTTTATGGGGCTTCCTGGTTTTATTTCTTTTATATGCAGCCATGGGCCTTTTGACTTTAGGGGCAAAGTTTCTTTATGGACAATATGCCGAAAAGAAAAAGGACATACAAGTGTAGCCTTCCTGTTTTACGGGAAGGCTGCTTTCTTTTTATACTATTTTTGTTTTTCCGCATTCCCTGCACTTTCTGTAAAACATTCCATCTTTCACAGTCGATTTAAACAGTTTGTTTCCACATTCACATCTGCCGCTGACTTCATCAGGTTCATCCTTGTAATAAACGATGTTTTCATTCGTTTCGTTAGTGTTTTCCATTTCAACACACCCTTTCGCTGCTTTCTCTATTCACTAAATATAGCAACTTTTAAAGAGAAATTCTATTAGTCACAATGAAAAATTAATGGTAATGCTGCCTGGATTTCCGTCGGCAGAACTTGTTAGTACCCGACAAAAAAACATGGATGTTAGGGGGATGGTGTGTCCCGCAAGGCTGATAGCCCTGGAATCGTAAACTGAGATACTTACCGTATTAAATACTAGGGTCCTGTGTGATACGGAGGAACACAGAAATCACCATCCTGATTTTTTGCCCCTCACATCCTTGAAGGAAATTTGGACAGCAACACTTCCCTGTCGTTCTGGATGTGCTTCAATAGATTTTAACATTCATATTGTTTGATTTTAATCATAGGTATAGTGGTGTATTCTAAAAACAAAGGAGGAACCAGAATATGACTGACAAAAACTCCAACACTCCAAAAGATTTATTGAAGAACACTTCTAAACAGGCGAGTGATCTGGTTAACCAGACTGCTGATACTGCAAATGGAATCGTGAAATCGATTAGCGGAAAAGGCGGGCTGGTAGGCAAAGTTTCGGATACATCCACCGATTTTGTAAAAGGGGTATCCAACACCGGTAACAAGGCTGTGGAAAAAACAGTCGATACTGCTTCGGGAATTCTAAAAGGGGCTTCTGAAAAAGTATTTAAGAAGAAGTAGAACAATAGAAGGCTGCAGGAGATTGAGTGCTCCTTCTTTTTATACTTATAGTAATACATTGCCCTTAAAACAGAGTAACCAAAACACTAAATATTATTTTAATCGAGCGCTTCCCCTAAAAAGGAAGTGCTTTTATTTTTTCCAGGTTGTTCTATCGAGACGCACACTTGTCATAATTTAGAGTACGGGCCTTTATGCAAGCGTTTACAAAACGAAAGAAAGAAGGGATAGGGATGTTGGGATTTCTGCAACGAATTGGTAAAGCATTAATGCTTCCGATTGCTGTTCTTCCCGCCGCGGCATTATTATTAAGAATTGGTCAGCCGGACTTATTGGACATTGCTTTTATTTCAGCTGCCGGGAAGGCGATCTTTGATCATCTTGCATTGTTGTTTGCGATTGGAGTCGCGATCGGAATCTCAAAGGATGGCAATGGTGCTGCCGGTCTGGCAGGGGCCATCGGGTTTCTTGTGTTAGGAGAAGGAACGAAGGCAATAAGTGAAGGTATCAATATGGGGGTTCTTGGAGGGATACTCTCAGGGGTCATTGCAGGGCTGTTATATAACCGTTATCACGATAAAAAGCTCCCTGATTATCTGGGCTTCTTTGGCGGACGGCGTTTTGTGCCGATTATTACGTCTCTTGTCATGATTTTGCTGGCCGGTGTGTTCGGCTATGTATGGCCGCCTATTCAGGAAGGCATCAACGGAGTGGGAGAGTGGATTGTAGGAGCAGGGGCATTGGGCGTAGGGGTATTTGGTTTCTTGAACCGGCTTTTGATACCACTTGGTCTTCATCATATACTGAATACATTGGTATGGTTTGAATTTGGAGAATTTACGAATGCAGCCGGTGAAGTTGTGAAAGGTGATTTAACTCGATTCTTTGCGAAAGATACTGATGCGGGGATCTTTATGACAGGTTTCTTCCCTGTCATGATGTTCGGCTTGCCTGCTGCCGCATTTGCCATGATTGCTGCAGCCAAGAAGGAAAGACGGAAGCTGATCAGCGGTGCGATGATTGGAATTGCTTTTACCTCATTCTTAACAGGGATCACTGAGCCGATTGAATTCCTATTTATGTTCTTATCACCTGTTCTGTATCTAGCCCATGCTGTATTGACAGGAGCGGCCATGTCGCTGACGTACATTCTCGATATTCACCACGGATTCGGCTTCTCTGCGGGGGTGATCGACTATATTTTAAATTATAATATTGCGCAAAAACCGCTTGTACTCCTGATACTTGGCCTTGTGTACGGTCTTCTGTACTTTGTGATTTTCTACTTTATGATCATTAAATTCAACTTAAAGACACCGGGCAGAGAAGATGAGGTAGAAGGGGAGTTCTCCCAAAGCGTTGCTGCAGGAGGAGATTACAAAGAACTTGCCGGCAAATACATGAATGCATTAGGGGGCAAGGGCAACGTTGTCGCGATCGATAACTGCGTTACGAGGCTCCGTTTAATTGTAAATGACACGGGGTTGGCAAATGAAGTGGAATTGAAGGGGCTCGGTGCAAAAGGAGTCATTAAACTGAACCAAAGAGACATTCAAATAGTAGTTGGAACAGATGTCGAATTCCTGGCAAACGAATTGAAGAAAATATAGAGGTGGAAAGCGGAGGCGCAATAGTTGCCTCTGCTTTAATTTGTAAAGGCTCTTTTCTAAAACTTTGTTGCTATTTACTATAAAGTTCATGAGATAAAGTGATAATCTAAAGAAATTATCCTGGTAATCAAGAAAGAAAAGAGCTATTCACCTTGTTCAGTTAGATAAGCCTTTGTACCCGAGGGGAAAATCCGGCACTTGGGATTTTTCCGTAAGCAAGAACCTATGCGAAAACAGCTTTTGTAAAAGATCATGCAGTCCTGTCTCCTGCAGGGGGAAAACCATCTCAACGAGCATAGTGATGGATTTTTTGTTGGCAAACTTTGAGTTGGCTACTTCCATTGGATGAGAGACAAGCGGGATATTTTTAACCGGATAGGCCCATTTGCCCGTCCAAAAATTCAAAGGGGTACTTTATACTGAGATAAAGAAAGGTTCCCTGATGATATAATAGAGGTACAGCTCAATACAGGATGGGGCAGCGGCTCATACTCCCGAGGAAGGGAGGTGATACGCTAATGGTTGCGATTGCAGATGTCCTTCAAATTATGATTGCATTTGGAACGCTTGTTGTCGCGATTATCGCGGTAACCGAAAAAAAGAAGTAACCATCCCATCCCCGGCCAAAGGTAAGTGATGATTACTTCGTCTGTTTAGCTTTAGTTGAGCCGCTGCATCTCCATGCAGGTATTGGCTGTAAGGGAGTCCTGATTGCGTCAGGGCTCTCTTTTTATTTTATGATGATACCTTCATTATATACTTACCTTCATTTTTCGTAAAGCAAACCATTGCCTCAATACAAGAATACAAAAAAATTTAAAAAATTCAGGAATTTTTCATGCTTACAAGCATAAGGGTTTTCTGCCTTTATCTTCTGTTGAACCTTTTCTCCCAGGACATTCTGTATGTTTAGGTCGTTAGTTCAGTGGAATAGTCCCTATGTAACATAAAACTGAACAACTTCCTTACAAGAATGTTACATAATTTCTACAAGGGAGAAAAAACTTTGGAGGTAGAAGATGAATTTTAAAAAAGCTTTAGTTGCAGTACCATTAAGTTTGTCCCTATTAGTTCCTGGATTAGCGTCAGCGGATAATCACTCAGAAATGCCGACGGTGGAAACTCCTGCAGTAGAGTTAAGAACAGACCTGGACAGACTTTTCTCAGAACACGCATACCTTGCGATGACTTCCATGAGAAAAGCAGCAAATGGAGACAAAGATTACGCTCAAGTGGCGGAAGCATTGAGCGGTAATACAGAAGATCTTACTGCAGCCATCAGTAGTGTTTATGGTGAAGCAGCAGGAGAACAGTTCAATGAATTTTGGAGCAATCATATCGGATATTTTGTCGATTATGTAAAAGCTTCCGTTAATAATGATGAAGCAGGAAAACAAGCTGCTTTAGAAGAATTGAATATGTACAAACAGGACTTTTCAAAGTTCATTGCTGAAGCTACAAATGGGGAAGTTCCAGCTGATGTGCTGGCATCAGGCCTGCAAACACACATCGACCAGCTGATTTCCGGCTTTGAAGCGTACAGGGCAGAAAACTTTGAAAAAGCTTACATGACACAAAGCGATGCAATGGAACACTTGTATATGACAAGCAAGGCTCTATCAAGTGCAATTGTTAACCAGTTCCCGGAAAAATTCAATGATACGAAAGCTGTAACTAATCCTGCAAATCTTCGTTCTGACTTGAACTTTCTTCTTTCCGAACACTTTGCACTCGCTCAACAGGCTATGCAAAATGGAATCGATGGAGCACCAGAATTTGAAGCAAATGTAAAAGTATTATCTAAAAACACGGATCAACTTTCTGCTGCAATCGGATCAGTTTATGGTGACGAAGCGGCAGCCCAGTTCAAAGAAACGTGGAGTAACCATATCTCTTACTTTGTTGACTATGTGAAAGCTACTGGTGCAAATGACGAAGCAGCTAAAGAAGAAGCTTTAAAAGAGTTGGACGAGTATCGTGAGGATTTCTCTAAGTTCATTAGTGTTGCAACAGAAGATCGTGTGAAAGCTGAAACTCTTGCAGCTGGACTTCAAACACACGTAAATCAGTTGACTGGTACTTTCGACAGCTATGTTGCTGAAGACTATGCAGCTGCATGGGATACTGCGAGAGAAGGTTACGGTCATATGTTTACACCTGCTAAACTATTCAGTGCAGCATTTGTAAGCCAGTTCCCGGAAAAATTCGCCGGTATGCCTGATATGCCGAACACTGGTATGGGCGGCATGAGTGAAACGTCCAATAACACTTGGATTCTTTGGGCACTTCCAGGTGTACTGTTCGCAGGACTAGTATTATTCAGACGTAAAACTGCAGCAGAGTAATAGAAGTGGAAGAGGAGGGGCGCCCCCTTCTCTTCTATTTACATAGGAGGAGAAAAAATGAATACATGGCTTAAAAGAACCATACTTCTATACTGGATTCTCCTTATTTCTACTATTGGTGTCAATACAAGTGCAGCCCCCCGCGAAAGTGATGTTGAGTTAACTCCTTCACCAACTGTTGAAGTTCCTTCATTTGCTGAAACAAATCTTGATTACGATCCACCAGTAAGCGCTCATAGTAAGACGATAGAGGTGATTCCTGAAAAAATCACGATTCCGTCAATTGGAATGGAAGCTGAGATTGCCGGTGTGGGTATCCTAGAGAATGGTGAGATGGAAGTTCCTGATAACATCAATGAAGCAGGCTGGTTCCAGCCCGGAGTAAAGCCGGGAGCACAGGGAAATGCTGTTCTGGCCGGCCATCTTGATGGTAAAGGCAAGCCGGGAGCGTTTTATCATATAAAAAAATTACAAAAAGGCGATAAAGTGGAGATTTCAGGAAAGAGTGGAGAAGTCCTTACTTTTGAAGTGCTGGGAGTAGAGTCCTACTATACGGATGAGGCTCCGCTTGAACGAATATTCGGCTACCATTCTGATTCCCGGTTGAACCTGATCACTTGTTCAGGGGATTTTAATAGAGAAGAACATGAATATGAGGAGCGGCTTGTTGTATATACTCAGCTTGTTCATGCAGAATAAAAAAAGAACTCCCTTGATGGGAGTTCTTTTTTAGCTAATTCACTAATTACTTAGTTACGTTAGCAGCTTGAGGTCCGCGAGCGCCTTCTTCGATTTCGAAAGAAACTGTTTGACCTTCTTCTAGAGTTTTGAAACCTTCGCCTTGGATAGCAGAGAAGTGAACGAATACATCTTCTTGACCTTCAACTTCGATGAAACCGAAACCTTTTTCTGCGTTGAACCATTTAACTTTACCTTGTAACATATATATTTCCTCCTGCGTGGCTTGTGCCACAATGTATTACCATTCTTGCTCTGAATAATCTATCAAGACGAATCTATCAGCGTTACCGAACAAAAACAATTAAGATAATCCTATCACCGTTCTGGCATTTCGTCAAGAGCCGGGGAAGGGGCCCGTTTAGGATGGTCCCCTTCCTCGAAACCCCCATGCATAAAGCCTTTCAGCCCATAAAGGCACAAAAATATGTTAAAGAAATGTTTTTTCCAATATTTATCAAAAAAATATATTTGTAAAGCTTTTATTCTCTTAGTATAGCTCTATTCGTATCTATTGTTGCTATTTGGATGAGGTAGTTGATTTCCGCTTCAGGTGCGCGACTCGGCGGGGCGGGCGGTGAATTAAAAAGCGGAAGCGGCCATTCAGCGACGTACAGATTTTAGGGCTCTTGAATGAGAAAAAGGAATCACGGAGAGCAAAGCGGTTCGATGATCATTTCACGTAACAAGGTTTAAAACAGAAAAAAATCCAGAAACCGAGCTCTATCGTCAGGGGAAGGAACTGATCGTGATAACTTATCTATATAAAGTGGAAAGTTATAGGGTGCTCCACCTGTAAAAGTTGGTTGTCCTGCTGCCGCTTTTGGAGTGAATACGCCCCTCCCTTGGTGCAAATGAAGGAAAGATATTTACGATAATCTTAATGATGTAAAGAATACTGCATATAAATAAAAAAGGACTTGTCAATTATCTTAGAAATGGCAGGTGCGGTGCGGACCTTCTGTACCCCCTGCTTGCGACCGATTGTGTTTCGAAAAGGCCCCGGAGTATAGTTGTTTAACCCGCGCAGTTACAGGTTAAATAATATGAAAAAATGTAAAAAGATGTTTAATCAAGATTGAATTAGGGAGAGGTGGGAGAACCGATGTCATTTTTTACGGAAGAAATGATCACTTCTACTATAAGATTGAGTGTAATTGTTCTCTTAAGTGGACTTATAGGTATAGAAAGAGAAGCCAAGAACCATCCGGCGGGATTAAGAACCCATATAGTTGTGGGTGTCGGATCGTGTATGCTGATGCTGGTTTCCATTTTTGGGTTCGAAGAGTATCTTAAGGAACATAGTGATTTACGAGGCTTCGACCCAAGCAGGATTCCTTCCTACGTGATTTCCGGTATTGGATTCCTTGGGGCAGGTACCATTTTGGTCCAAGGTGGTATAACGGTAAAGGGCCTGACAACCGCAGCGAGCATTTGGGTGGTGGCTGGTCTGGGAATTGTGGTCGGAATCGGGATGTACTATGAAGCAGTGTTGGCGACCATTATTATTGTAACAACTTTATTCTTCCTAAACCGGTTCGAGAAATTATATAAAAAGAAAATTGATAGAAAAGACAACATGCTATTTACGCTGTGCATTCATAAAGGAGAAGGACATATCAGCAAAATCAATGATGTGGTATCCACTAAAGATATAGAAATCACCCAGTATAATGTTGAAGAAGACAATACGAAAGAAGGCCCTTTATTAATATATACCCTCTCAGTATCGACAAAGCGTCCGGTTCACGTGGCAGAAGTGCTTGAAAAACTACAGGAGCTGGAGTTCGTTAAATCAGCTAATGTTAATAAGAGGAGTTGAAAAATCGACCTGCGATGGGTCGTTTTTTTGTGGATGATGAAGGACTTCGGGTAAATGGTGTAGAAATAGAATCCGCTGAAAGAAAAATCAATATAGTTCCTGAGGAACCTATTCATAGGAGGTCACGAAGATGCAGGAATATCGCATGAATCCATATTTCATTCTAGTCATCGGGGTGATCTCAGTATCGACATCTGCCATTTTGGTCAAGGTATCCAGTGCGGATGCAGGGGTGATCGCTTTTTACAGGCTGCTATTCACCCTATTACTGATGTCTCCCGTTTTCCTGGTAAAGTACAGAAGAGAGATGAAGAAAATTACGGCTAAAGACTGGTGGTACACTCTAGCAGCGGGTTTCTTTCTGGCTTTTCATTTTATCCTTTGGTTTGAATCGTTAAATTACACATCAGTGGCGAGCTCCACAGTCCTTGTGACGTTGCAGCCATTGTTTGCATTTTTAGGAACATATCTGTTCTTTAAAGAAAGATTCAGCAAGGCAGCTTTACTTTCAGCTGCGTTGGCTATCAGTGGAAGTGTTATCATCAGCTGGGGGGATTTCCGCATAAGCGGCATGGCGTTATGGGGAGATTTTTTGGCGTTGGTGGCCTGTGCGCTCGTTACCGCTTACTTACTTTTTGGCCAGAACGTCAGAAAGCGCCTGTCACTGATTACCTATACATTTATCGTGTACCTTATGAGTACGATTGTCTTATTCGTCTATGTGCTGATAAAGGGTGAAAAGCTTGGGCCTTATCCCGGGGAAGAATGGATATACTTCATACTGCTTGCCATCATACCAACATTACTTGGCCACACCCTGTTCAACTGGTCTCTTAAATGGCTGAGTACCTCTACCATATCGATGGCCATCCTATTCGAACCGATCGGTGCCTCGGTACTGGCATATTTCTTATTGGGAGAAACGGTGATCATGTCTCAAGTGGTTGGCGGTGGAATTATACTACTTGGGATATTTTGGTTTGTCAAAGAAGAACGGAAGATCAGGAAATTAACAGCCTTACAAGTGAAGGGAGGATAGGTAAAATGGAAAATGCTTTTAAAGTTTTCCCTGTGTTAGAAACAGACAGATTGATCTTGAGAGAAATTACTATGAAGGATTCGGGTGCTCTATATGAAAATTTTTCAGATGATCGAGTCACAGAATATTATGACCTGGAGACATTCACAGAGATTTCACAGGCGGAAACTCTTATTGAAAAACTCACTTCCGGTTTCAGGGCTCAAAACCAAATCAGATGGGCTGTCACTCTGAAGGGAGACGGAACATTAATAGGAACTTGTGGATTTCATGCAATTGAAAAAGAACATTATAAAGTAGAAACAGGCTATGAACTGAATCCGGGCTACTGGGGGAAAGGGTTAATGAATGAAGCGTTGGAGGCAATCTTCAAATTTGCGTTCAATGATATGGGGGTCAACCGAATTGAGGCTTTTTATGACCCGGAGAATGATCGATCAAGAAAAGCTCTTGAAAAGTGTGGGTTTATATATGAAGGAACACAACGGAAGCGGTTTTTTGAAAAAGGAAAGTTTGTAGATGCATCACTATCTTCTTTATTGAAGGAAGACTACCAGAAATGGTAAAGGAATAGTATTCATGCAAAAGTAAAATAGGAGGGAGGAAAAGTATCGTCCTTCCTCCTAGTTCTATTATTGTATAAAAACATAAGTAAGTCCTGAGAAAATGAACGCCATGATGACAGAAAAGATAAATGTCCCGCCCCTTACCTCTGTATCAGACTCGCTGATCTTGATAGCATGGACAAAAGAAAAAGAGAATAAGTAGATAGCCATGATAAATGATAGAATAAGTGCTGCTTTTACTAGCATGTAATTGAAGTTCTCCTCTCCATTATTGATTTGTTATCAAATATATGCCGGAAAGAAAGAATTATGTTTTTTAAAGGCTCTTTTCTAAAACCATGTTGCTATTTAATATGAAGTTCAAGGAATATAGCCATAATTTACAGAAATCACCCTGTTAAACAAGAAAGAAAAGAGCTAAACACCCTTTTCAGTCAGATAGGCCCTCGGACCCGATCGGACCCGAGGGGAAGATCCGGCCCTTTGGATTTTTCCAATAGCCACAATCTATACGAATACAACCTTTTAAAATAAATTTGTAAAAAGGTATTGCGTTAAAAATATTATCATGATATATTATTATTCGTCGCTGCAAACGACACAACAACACATCACTTCGAACGAAAACTTTTTTAAAAAGTGTTTGACACTCAGATGAAGAAGTGATAAGATAATAAAGTCGCTTTTGAAACACAGCGAACGAAAATTGAACCTTGAAAACTGAACAAAACAAGACAAAAAACGTCAACGTTAATTCTAATAAGAGCACAGCTCTTATGTAGTTGCTAACACTATAATTAGCAAATGAGCAAGTCAAACTTCTATCGGAGAGTTTGATCCTGGCTCAGGACGAACGCTGGCGGCGTGCCTAATACATGCAAGTCGAGCGGACTGATGGGAGCTTGCTCCCTGAAGTCAGCGGCGGACGGGTGAGTAACACGTGGGTAACCTGCCTGTAAGACTGGGATAACTCCGGGAAACCGGGGCTAATACCGGATAGTTCTTTTCCTCGCATGAGGAAAAGTGGAAAGGTGGCTTTTGCTACCACTTACAGATGGACCCGCGGCGCATTAGCTAGTTGGTGAGGTAACGGCTCACCAAGGCGACGATGCGTAGCCGACCTGAGAGGGTGATCGGCCACACTGGGACTGAGACACGGCCCAGACTCCTACGGGAGGCAGCAGTAGGGAATCTTCCGCAATGGACGAAAGTCTGACGGAGCAACGCCGCGTGAGTGATGAAGGTTTTCGGATCGTAAAGCTCTGTTGTTAGGGAAGAACAAGTGCCGTTCGAATAGGGCGGCACCTTGACGGTACCTAACCAGAAAGCCACGGCTAACTACGTGCCAGCAGCCGCGGTAATACGTAGGTGGCAAGCGTTGTCCGGAATTATTGGGCGTAAAGCGCGCGCAGGCGGTCTCTTAAGTCTGATGTGAAAGCCCACGGCTCAACCGTGGAGGGTCATTGGAAACTGGGGGACTTGAGTACAGAAGAGGAAAGTGGAATTCCACGTGTAGCGGTGAAATGCGTAGATATGTGGAGGAACACCAGTGGCGAAGGCGACTTTCTGGTCTGTAACTGACGCTGAGGCGCGAAAGCGTGGGGAGCAAACAGGATTAGATACCCTGGTAGTCCACGCCGTAAACGATGAGTGCTAAGTGTTAGAGGGTTTCCGCCCTTTAGTGCTGCAGCTAACGCATTAAGCACTCCGCCTGGGGAGTACGGTCGCAAGACTGAAACTCAAAGGAATTGACGGGGGCCCGCACAAGCGGTGGAGCATGTGGTTTAATTCGAAGCAACGCGAAGAACCTTACCAGGTCTTGACATCCTCTGACAACCCTAGAGATAGGGCTTTCCCCTTCGGGGGACAGAGTGACAGGTGGTGCATGGTTGTCGTCAGCTCGTGTCGTGAGATGTTGGGTTAAGTCCCGCAACGAGCGCAACCCTTGATCTTAGTTGCCAGCATTCAGTTGGGCACTCTAAGATGACTGCCGGTGACAAACCGGAGGAAGGTGGGGATGACGTCAAATCATCATGCCCCTTATGACCTGGGCTACACACGTGCTACAATGGACGGTACAAAGGGCAGCAAGACCGCGAGGTTTAGCAAATCCCATAAAACCGTTCTCAGTTCGGATTGCAGGCTGCAACTCGCCTGCATGAAGCTGGAATCGCTAGTAATCGCGGATCAGCATGCCGCGGTGAATACGTTCCCGGGCCTTGTACACACCGCCCGTCACACCACGAGAGTTTGTAACACCCGAAGTCGGTGAGGTAACCTTTTGGAGCCAGCCGCCTAAGGTGGGACAGATGATTGGGGTGAAGTCGTAACAAGGTAGCCGTATCGGAAGG